>NZ_JRNX01000359.1 GCF_000786645.1 Halobacillus sp. BBL2006 | reverse complement strand
TTTCTTTTTCTTTTTGCCCCCGATACGTATCTATATAATTACGTATCGTATACGTATCGTAAATTTTATTTTCAATCGTTTCTCTATACGTAACATTGGACGTGGTTCTCAACTGTTCAAATTCTTTAAGTGCTTTGATTTTTTCAACTACAGTTTCATAGTCCACTTGATAGTTTGGATTCTTTTCATTCCAGTTATATATCGTAGACTCAAGGTCTTCTGAACCACTCTTTAAGTTGTTGAACTTCGAATAGCAAACAACAACATTACCTGGATCACCGCTGCCACCTCTTGATTTTGGTTTTATATGATCTAACTCAACATCTTTTCTTTGAAGAGTAATTCCGGTATAAAAGCATTTTTGCTTGTCCCGCCACATAATATAGTTACGAGTCGTAATCTTCTCCCCAATCTCCGGTTGATAGATTTTGGAAGGTTCAAAGTACACATCGTTCTGCAAGGAATACGAGTCGTAAATATCTTTTATTGAATCGTTGCTAATGCCACCAGACAGGTATTCAATTAAAGAAACATCTTTTACTTCTTTAAGTTCTTTTTTTACACAATCAACAATTGGCTTGCCAGCTCGGACAAGGTTATATTTTCCCCAGTTCTTAATTGCCAATTCTCTAGTTTCATCGTTATACCTTATAACGCCGTGGTGGTTAATAAAGCGATCAAACAAACTAGTTACTGTTTCCATTGAATAGCCAAGTTCAAATGCAACCCGCTTCTTAGTAATTTGATATATTCCAATTTGGGTTGTACTTGGGTTTGTTAGCAGATACAAGTAAAATAATTTGTCTTCTGGAGTCATCTCTTCAGTCACGTGAGCATCCTCCCAGAAGTCTGTGTAGACGTGTCTGAATTTTGCCAAGTGTTTTCCCTCCTGCTGTATGTGGTATAATTTAGTTAGTAGTTTTAAAAAGTGGGGCTGATGGTAATCCATCAACCCGCTTCATTTAAAATTCTGGACAGGTAATCGACTCCTTTAGGGGTCACATAAGTTTGCGGCTTATTGATTACCTGTTCTCCCATTTGAATAGACTTTTCTTTTACGACGAAGTATCCTCGATCAATATACGCCTGGTAGGGTGTGTTATTGGACATGAGGATCTTTTTTTGTTTCAAAAACTTAAACAATTTGTTCCGTCCAGTACCTAATGATTTAGCTGCAATGGCCATGGTCTGATAATTCTCTCCACTGATGAAACGATCATGAGCTTCCACTTTCGGACGGTTCCGTTCGACCTCTTCCTGTAGATCTGCAGCAAGTCTAAGCGCTTCCGAAAACGATTGCGGAACTTGTGGAGTGTAACTGCCGTTTTTCCTTATTGACGGCAATACCTCGTTAGTTACCCATTTTTTGAACGTCTTTGCTTCTTTCTTTCGGCTTTTAAATATCAAGGAGTATAGACCGGATTCGTTAACCAGGTTCATTTGCTTATTTCCAAACTGGGTCGGTACTACCGAGGTAGCTTTTTCATCATCATCCAGTCGGAAAACAGCGTCATGACTATTCTTAATTTCCAAAACTTCACATACATCAACTGCAACGAACCATACTATCCCATTCATCAATACAGTCCTGACTTGCTTATCTCTGTAATTAAAAACTTTTTGTAGCTCTTTTATCCTAATCACCTCCAATCTGATGCCAGCACATCGTTGAAACCAGGAACGCCTGAACTATTGAGGGGGAGGAGGTTCGCCGTTCCTGATCTCAACGACAGGCTGAACCTGCCGCATTAACAAACTTAGTTAGAACCATAAACTACCTACGGACGACTCATACTACGCTTGTCCGACTGAGAACAAGGTGGTATAGTTGATGCATAACAAGTGATTCACCTTAGTTAGCTGCCTTTTGCCGAAGGTAGCTTTTTTATTTGAGTGAGTTTCTTGAATCAATTAATTGGTTTTGTATTTGTTCAAGATGTTCTTTCTGAGCTGGTCCCATTTTAATCTTCATGTCATCACAATATTGGACTAATTTATTTATGTGATTTTTTTGAGCTTGAATCTCCTCCGACGGCACATATTTTTTCAAAATTACTTTGTCATCCTCTACATAAATCTCCAAAGGATCCTTCTCCTTAATTCCCATCATGCGGCGAAGTTCCATAGGTACTACTACACGACCAAGATCATCTACTTTTCTAACAATTCCAGTTGATTTCATTTTGTTTCTTCCTCCTCTGAATGTACTGTCACCATTTTGTTCAACTCTGTAGTGATTTTAGATAATTCTGCTTCCAAAGCATTTATCATCAAATATCTAGCAGTATGATGAAGTTCATTTGAAGGAAGGATGTTACATTCAGCGCTAACACCGCCAAAATGTATGAGCTCAATATTAAACTGGCCGCTTCTTGTAGAGGTCTTAACTCGTTTTAGATCTTGCTCAACCCTTTCCTTCCTTTCAGCTAAGTTTGCAGCTTCCACCAACGTTTTTCTCATTTACATTTCCTCCTTTAATTATTTTCGATTAGCTTTACGAGTTGCCTGAGCGATTTTTCTTTTCTTCTTGCGCTTATCAAATTCTTCTTGAGTGATGCCTTTACGAAGATCTCCAGTTCCTCCATTATTCAAAGCAATTTCACGAACTGCTCCTGCCTGTGTTGCGCGGAAAAATGCCGCCTGTTTCTCATTCTTAAATGTACGTCCCATTAAAATTCCATCCTTTCAAAGATTCATAGTTTTCTTGCATCCGAAACTGTGCGGTACAGCATCATCAATTCCGGATTATTTCTTTCGTACTCTTCGTTATAAAACATCGGGATATCGAACATCTTCATCAGATCATCCATGAGAGCTGCTAAACTCATGTCTTTATGGTATTGATCTGTTGGTGTGTTCACGATGTATTGAAAGCGCCGAGTGAAGATCAGCATTTCCCCAAACGTCATTTGCTTGCTCTTGATCTTTGGTATTGCACTCACCTCCTTAAAGTGGAATGAAAACTGAAAAGAATAATAAAGATCCAGAGACGACAAGCAAACAGATTAAGGTGATATCTACACTATCGAGCTTTTTCACAGCTCGTCCTCCTTTGTTCCATTAATCGAGGGACGGAAGTTTTCATGAAGAATTTTGCCATTTCTTTCATTGTCCGTTCACTTATGTTCGGAGGAGTGATTTTTTTTGGCATAATTTTCTCCTTTCCAAATGTATAAAATATGTGCGAAAATCGCACAATAAGATTATAAAAAAAGGTCTTCCACGGTGCGATTTAATTCCCTGGCAATCTTCGCAGCTGTTTCTAACGAAGGGTTATGTTTTCCAGATTCTACATTGGAGAGATAAGCTCTGTGGATGCCTACCTTATTTGCCAATTGCTGTTGAGATAAACCAAGTTCTTTACGAGTAACCACCAGTTTCTTTCTTGCCACTACAGTTTTTTCATCTGTATGTTTCATGTTTCTCCACCTCCTTTTGATGTTCGTTTCTAGCACCTTAAGGAAAGTATATGTTCTTTTAGCGAACATGTCAACATATTATTGCGAAAAACGCACAGTATTTTTTACGCACATTATTAGTTATAATATAATGGGTTAACTTTGGGAGGGAAAAGAAGATGAACTTCTCTAAACGTCTAAAGAAATTAAGGGAGCAAAAAGGGTTATCCCAGGAGGAATTAGCCCTTCGACTTGATATGCCCCGCACCTCTATTACACATTATGAAAGTGGTACCAATCGACTGCCAAGAAATCAGCGATTGAATGATATAGCAGACTTCTTTGATGTCAGTGTAGATTACTTACTGGGTAGATCAGAAACAGAAAAATTGACCTACGATGAGGAAGGATTCATTGAAGACAGCAAAGAGTTGACGGTTGAAGAGCTTCAAGAAAAGTACAAACTTTCCGTAGATGGAAAACCTGCCACTAAGGAGGAGCTGGAAGGGGCCATCGCCTTCATTCGTTCTCTTCGCGGGATGAAGTAGTTCCATACTTCTCCCGTGTATCTTGTTTAACCAACTTACTTAACAATTCCATTAGATCAACTGATTTAGACATCATGAATTTCTCCTTCGTTGGTGTAATTTTAGAGGGGGTATCTGTTTGACTTACAAAGTCGGTAGATGCCTACTTCGAAAACACTTAGCTGAGAACGGCATGACTCAGATGGACTTAGCAATCAAACTTAACATCACGGTGCAGCAAATCAACAAATATGTACAAGGTAGACAAAAGATGTCTATCCAGGTTGCTAAAAACATTTCTTCCATTTTGAATTGCCGTATCGATGAACTTTATGAGTGGATAGAGGTAGGCAATAACGAGTAGCACTGGCTACTCACCGACTTTCTTAAGCCGAACGGCTTAACTCCTCACTTAAATTATAACAAAACTTAACATTTTTCGTATCAGTTTTTTACATATTTGTCATAAATTGAATTTTTGTTAATAATAGAGTACCATAGTACTACAACACGAACAAGCGTTCTTGTTTATTATACAATACCTAGGAGTGATTAGGAATGACAATCGGTGTTTATATCCGAGTTAGTACTCTTGAACAAGCGAAGGAAGGATATTCAATATCAGCTCAAAAAGAACGATTGAACGCATATTGTTCAGCGCAAGGATGGAAAGACTATAAATTTTTCGTTGATGAAGGTGTGTCAGGTAAAGATACAAATCGTCCACAATTGCAAAACCTTCTTGATGCTATGGATCAGGGTAAAATAAGTATGATTTTAGTATATCGTTTAGATCGATTTACCCGTTCGGTTTTGGATTTACACAAGATGCTTGAAAGAATGGACAAACACCAATGCACTTTCAAATCTGCAACTGAGCCGTATGATACATCTACAGCAATGGGGAGAATGTTCATTACGATTGTTGCGGCAATGGCTCAATGGGAGATTGAAAACTCATCAGAACGAATTAAAATGGCATTGGAAGAGAAGGTGTCTGAAGGGGAGCGTGTTGGCAACGTGCCTTTTGGGTTTGATTTGTCAGAAAGAGAAAAGCTAGTTAAAAATGAAAAAGCTCCTATTGTGTTAGATATGATAGAAAAAATAATGGGCGGAATGTCAGCTGCATCTGTTGCGGATTTTCTAACTAAGACTAACAACGACAAAAACAAATGGCTACCTAATACCGTATTAAGAATTTTAAGGAACCCTGCAATTTACGGTGCAACAAGATGGAACGATAAAGTTTATGAAGATACGCATGAGGGGCTTATATCAAAGGAAGAGTTCCTTAAGCTTCAGCAAATTTTAGACAGTCGAACTATATTCCGCAAACGACATGTTAAAAGCACTTACCTTTTTCAAGGTGTATTGATATGTCCAGTATGTAATAGACCACTATCTGTAAATCGATATGTAAGAAAAAAAAGTGATGGCACACAATATCAAGGTGCAATTTATCGATGCCAGGTCTGTGCGAAAGAAGGGAAATACAATAAGTCAATTGGAGAACAAAGATTTTTGGACGCGCTCTATTCCTATATGAGAAATGTCAAAATCGATCAGTTACAATCACTTGAAGAAGAGGATGTAAAAACGCCAGTATTTTTTGAACAACTGAAACAAATTGAGAAGAAACGTGAAAAGTATCAAAGGGCATGGGCTTCTGATCTAATGGATGATGACGAGTTTAAAAGGCTTATGGAAGAAACCAAAGAACCTTATGAGGCATTAAAGAAAAAAGCGCAAAATTACAAACATCCAGAACCAATTGACTTGACTGCTATAAACGAGATTATTAAAAGTTTTAACGAACATTTCACCCTACTAACATTGGACGAGAAAAGATCATTCATTTCCACCTTCATAAAAAAAATTGAGTTTACCCTTGAAGATCAACCCCCTAAAGCACCGCACAAATCAAACAAGGGAAAAGAACGAGTAGAAATTACAAATGTTGATTTTTATTAGTCGATATAGTTGTATTTATGTAACGCTCTCAACAGGCTGCGGCAAGACGACTACGTTATACGCATTGCTGCAATCATTAATGAATCATCGCTCCTTTCAGGCCATTACCTTAGAGGATCCCATTGAAAAAGATTTAAATAACATTATCCAAGTACAGGTCAATGAACGGGCAGGGATCACTTATGATACTGGCCTGAAGGCTGCACTTCGGCATGATCCAGATTTACTCATGGTAGGCGAAATCCGAGATCAGGCCACCGCTCAGTTTGCTTTTCGTGCGGCATTAAGCGGACACCTCGTTATTAGTACTATTCACGCTAAAGATGCTTATGGAACAATTCGTCGATTGAAAGAAATGAACATCCAGCAAGCTGACCTAGAACAAACACTAATCGCCATCGCCGCGCAGCAATTGGTTCCCCTCCATGGAAACACTTTTCTTCCCAAGCGAACAGCCATTCTCGAGATGCTTGATAACGGTCTTTTGCATCACGCAATCAATGATCTTTCACCATACACACAAAAAGAATTCAGATCTTTTTCAAACTTGAGGAGGAAAGCGTATGCCCTCGGTTATATCCACCATTACGAAGTATAGATCAATTCGTGAAAGAACTTTAACTATCTCAACCCAAGTTTTATTCTTTCATCGACTAAGCCACATCCTAACAAAAGGATACCCTATCCTTGATGCACTGAAAATGACTGGATGGGATCCAGCGTTAAAAAACGTTTCAGAAGAATTGATTACACATTTAACTCGTGGTGAAAAAATTGATGTAGCTTTTCAAAAAGCTGATTTTTCTTCTATGGTTACGAATTTCCTCTATTTTGGAAGGGTTCACCACGATCTACCCACAATGTTCAAACAATGTGAACAGCTGCTCCGTATGAAAAAAGATTACCAACAAAAACTCCTTCAAGTCCTCCGTTACCCTCTGGTATTAATGTTTTTCATCGTTATTGCTTTTACGATTATCAAACAGACAATCCTTCCTAACTTCTTAATGTTATTTAAGGAGGATGTCCATTCCCTATGGTTGATGATTAGCATTAATTACCTCATCAATGGCCTGGGTATTCTCGGAGTTGGTATTTTAGCGATCAGTATCGCCTATCCTTTCATCGTACCTAGACTTCCATTGCAGAAGAAAATGAAGCTCTATCAAAAAGTGTATGTCCTCAACTATTACCATTCTTTCCACCTCTCCTATTTATTCACAACACACCTGCATTCTCTTCTCAAAGCAGGATTAACCCTTAAGCAATCACTTGAAATCATGAGTCAGCACAAAAAATACCAACTTCTTTCGCATTATAGTCAACAAATACTCCTTCAACTTGAAGAAGGCGTAACTATGGGGCAGGCTATGCATTCTTGTCCACTATTGAGAAAAGAACTGACAACTCTCTTCCACCATACCAACGATGCAGAAGCTCTAAAAAATGAGCTGGAAATGTTAACTATATTTTTTGTTGAATACTTTCAAGACAAAGCAACAAAATTTCTACAGATCATACAGCCGGCATTTTTTATTCTGATCGCCCTTATCGTCGTATGTATCTATGCTTCCATCATGCTTCCCCTATACCAATGGATGGCTGAAATATGAATAAAGGAGTAATCACCATGAAAAAATTGAATAATCAAAGAGGTTTTACACTAATTGAAATGTTGATTGTATTACTAGTCATATCAGTTCTGCTAATCATTACTGTGCCGAATATTTCCAAACACAATGGAACAATCAGGGAAAAAGGCTGTGAAGCCTTGATTGTAACTGCCCAAGCTCAAGTAGAGGCGTATTATATGGAGAATAACAATTTTCCTACAATCGAACAATTGACGACAGGGAAGTACTTAAAGGACAGTACCTGCCCTAATGGCGATAGCTTAAATATTGATGGATCTGGTACTGTTACAGCAGTCCCTGCTCCTTGATCATTATGTTTCCCAGAAATGGTTTCACACTAAGTGAAATTTTAATAGTACTTACTGCATGGTCAATCCTTCTAGTATGCATCATCCCCCTCCACGTAAGTACATTTCGATCGGTAGAGACTTCTGCGGTCATGGACCAGTTAAAGGATGATATTTATTTGGCTCAGCAACTTACTGTACAAGATCATCCCTATTATTGGTTAAGTTTCCGTCTAAGTTCGAATGATTATGTACTTTATGATGCACAGGACAGTGAAACAATTTTTATTAGAAAATTTCCGAAAAACTGGAGGTTTGAATTAATGACACTCGAAAATCCCATCCGTTTTAATTCAAGAGGAATCATCGCAAAGCCCGGGACTATGAAACTGTATAGTCCAACCGATACTTACAAACTTGTCTTCCCATTTGGATCAAGCAGGATGAACATTGAACAACAATAGAGGGTTTACGATGTTAGAGACTGTAACAGCCTTTAGTGTGTTCCTGCTTATTGTCCTTACCATTTACCCCTCCCTCATCCAACTCCGCGCGGCGCAAAGGGAATTTGCTTTGGAAAGATATGCAATTTCAGCCCTTCAGGATCAGTTTCAGTCATTGCCAGAAAGATCAAATTCCTACCCCTATTCCATTTCTGACGAAACACATACACAAGTCACTTTCTTATTTCAACAAAACGAAGAATTCATTGAAGGATGTGCATCGTGGAGAACTAGAGAAGGGAACTTGAAGGAGTTTTGTATGTATGAATTACAAAAGTAACAAAGGATTTACTTTGACGGAAACACTTATAAGCCTAATCTTGATCCTCATGATCGTAATTCTCTCTTCCCCCTTATTTTATGCTCTGAAAAATCCTTCTTACGACCAAGAACTCTCTGCTCGTCAACTTTTCTCATTTATTCAGCATGAAGTCAATCTCTCACGTAATACTTTAGTTGAAGAAAATAAATTGCAGATTATTGATTCTCGATACCGTTCTGTCGTTATAGAACAATACCAGGATAAAGTGCGGAGGCAAGTTGGCGGGACAGGTCATGAGGCTTTATTATCTGACGTTACGGTGTTCACTGTTATGGAGAATGGTCGGAATATTTTAGTCTCTGTGGAAATGAAAGGAGGAGAGTTTTATCAAAAACAAATTCACTACGCATCTACACAATAATAGAGGGGTGATATTTCCATGGACACTAGGTTTAGCATTGATATTATTCACGCTATTATTTACATCGATTTCTCAATATAATAATCAATTAATAGGAACCGATGTCTACATCTCCCATATTAAGGAACAACATTTGCTGAGCGTTGCAGAAGAACATTTTATTAGAGAGTCCAATTCCAAGACAAATCTCGGTATAACAGCCCCCTTTTACATCACAACGCCGGACGGTGAAGCTACAGCCACTTGTATAAGGGAAGAATCCGAAACCATCAAGTGCCACTGGAGTTTAACACTCCGAGGTAAAAGAACAAAGTCGCTCGATACTTATTTTTCCCTCTGAAATTTATATATAAATAAACACCGCTCCCAAGTGATTAACAGGGGCGATGCTTATTAAGTCGCAAAGTTGGCCATATCCAATTACCTCTTTAGATTTATTATGAAATGTTTGCAGTGTATTCTATTCTGTTATTCGTAATCCCTCTCAATCCTTCTAAGTTATATCCAACGACAAGTTTTTCTCCATTTGTAAGTATAGGACGTCGCAACAATTTAGGCTTTTCAATGACTAAATCCAAGAATTCGTTAAGTGACAAATCCTCAACATCAATTCCTAAATCTTTATATTCTTTGCTTCGTTTAGCTAAAATTTCATCAATCCCCTGTGTAGTCAAAGACAAAATCCTTCTTAGTTCATCAGCGTCAGGCGTCTCGCGAAATAAGTGCTGCTCATTAAAATCCACCCCTTGGCTCTTTAACCAAGACTTTGTTCGACGACAGGATGTACAACTTGGGTAACTGTAAAATTTTAATTCATACATTTTCAACGCTCCCTAATTTAGATTAAGTACACTTTATATTGTACAGTTAATGTATAACCTTTGTACAATAATTTAAACTCCTTTTTATAATTTTTCTCATTCCTTCGTGTTTTTTCTGCAAAAATCGGGAAACTTACTAAGAGAGCGCCTTCATTTATATAGGCAGGAGCTCATCGATTTATTTACATTTCACATTGGGTCGTTTATAATATGAATGATAGTTTAACGATGAAAAAGGAGGGGGAAAAAGCATGGATCGTATGTTTCGAGTGCTGGCCTTTTGGACAGGTATTTTCGCTGTCATGTTTTTTGCGGGCGATATGATGGAAGCGGCATTATTATCTTTAGTTCAAACGGCTTTTTTCCTTACTATTGGTTACCTTAAACTGTCAGAACGCATGTATGTGTACATATTCTTCTCATACTTGACAGTTTTCATGATTGGATTTACGTACTACTCATCATTTATTTTAGTACCGAGCTTCGGTGGTCACTAAAAAAATCCTGTTATCCCCAATGGATAACAGGATTTTTTTATTTTTCTTCCTCTACGT
>NZ_JRNX01000358.1 GCF_000786645.1 Halobacillus sp. BBL2006 | reverse complement strand
GTGTCTGGGCGTTGCAGCTGGACGAGTCGTTTCCCCGCCAACCCGAGTCCTAATCCAGTAACGGACCCAGACATCTCGAAACTGAGTCTTCAACAATAGGGAGCTTTAATGGAGGATTTTCTAATAACCACCATTAACTACCTTACAAGCAAACAAAACAATTTCCAGAAGGAAATCTTCAAAAAAATAGAGATGAGGGAATCCCTCATCTCTTTTCTTACCTATTTTTATAGGAAAAGACCTGCGATTGTTGCAGATAGCATAGAACCAAGTGTAGCACCAATTAGAAGTTTCATACCGAATCCGGATACGCGTCCACCTTTTTCTGAATCAATCCCTTGTACGGTACCAGCAATGATTCCGATAGAAGAGAAGTTCGCAAAGCTTGTAAGGAATACCGTTACGATTCCGATTGTTTTCTCAGATACTCCTTCAAGCATACCTTGGAATTCAAGCATCGCTACGAATTCGTTCGTTACGATCTTCGTACCCATAATGGCACCCGCATCGATAACTTCACCTGCTGGAATACCCATAAGCAGTCCGATTGGAGCAATAATGTAACCGAGAAGTTGTTGCAGGGTAAAACCATTGAAGATAGCACCAAAGACAGCATTGACTAACTCTAGAGATGCGATGAACGCGATCAACATAGATGCTACGATCAAGGCAATCTTACCACCATCTAACGCTCCGTTCCCCATCGCTTCAAAGAAACTTTTCGAATTGGAAACATCCTGAATGTCTACGTGGTCTTCTTCTTTAGACACTTTTACAGGAGCAATAATCGAAGCTACGATCAAAGCACTGAACATGTTCAATGGAAGCGCGACAAGAATATATTTAGCTGGAAGCATTCCTAGGTAAGCACCAACAATCGATGCAGATACAGAACCCATCGCAGAAGCACTGACGATATAAAGACGGTTATCGTTCAAGTTGTGGAACTGAGATTTAATCGCAAGCAACGCTTCAGATTGACCGAAGAAAATACTGTTTACAGCGTTGAATGACTCTACTTTTGGAAGGCCAGTGATCTTAGAAAGCCCCCACCCTAGGTATTTGATGATAAATGGTAAAATCTTCAAATACGTCAATACAGACAGAATAGTCGCAAAGAAGATTATAATTAGAAGTACGTTAAAGAAGAAAACACCGTTATCTCCTACCTGTACACCGCCGAGAACGAAGTTAACCCCTTCCGTTCCATAATCGATAAGCTTATTGAATCCCCAGGAGATCCCATTTATGATTGTTTGTCCAATCGTTGTATTGAACATGAACCATGTGATGAACAACTGAACAACCAACATAATTCCAATACCTTTAAAGTTAATATTTTTACGGTCATTGGACATCAGAAATGCAAGACCAATAATGACAGCAACTGCAAGAATGCCTAAAAGAATATCCACAGATAAATCCTCCCCTAATGTATTAAAAAAAATATAAGAGCACAATTGATGAAAATGCTTACATCAAGTAATTCCACTATGAATATTAACAGGTTGTCAGACGTCATGCAAGGCTTTTTTGTATAGCCAAAATTTTCATATAACAGTCCAAACCATGCTCTCTTTGGCTAATTTGCCCCATTTATAAGGGTTTTTATCCATTTTTGTCGACGGAAATATTTTTTACATATGTATATTCATCTCCAGAACCAATTAAAAGAAGACCCAAGCGACATGGGTCTTCTAAGCAGCTGTATTCATTTTTCTTAACAAATATAAGAAATAAGGGGCTCCAATAACCGCCGTGAAGATTCCAGCAGGAACTTCGGTTGGT
>NZ_JRNX01000036.1 GCF_000786645.1 Halobacillus sp. BBL2006 | reverse complement strand
AAAAGCAAAAGAAAACCAAACTCGTCGCCCACAAAAGCCTCGCAAACCGGCGGAATCATTTGAACAGAAAATGAGCCGCTTTATGAAGGATAGCGACGAACGCCTAGCATCACTGAAAAAGCACACCGAGTCCAAACGTGGAGGTCGAGGTGCTAAAAGAGGATAGCTTGCTGTCTAGGACAATGAGTAAAAGGTGCACATTTTTCATATAAGAAGCAGACCCTGAAGAGGGTCTGCTTCTTTATTTTTTATAGAATGTTTTTGATGGAAATACAGAAAAGAAACCCTTTTATAGTTTATGAAATATTTATTTCATGATATTGTATTTTTGAAATAAATATTAAACAAACGGAGGTTCTTTTCTTGAATCGTGAAGAGTTTCATCCATTACCAGAAAAGGTGAAGAGATCAGCGGAATTATTTGATAGAGCGAAGGAATTTATTCCAGGAGGGGTTACGGCAAACATTAAATATATCGATCCCCATCCAATTTTTATGGAAAAAGCAGAGGGGAGCAAGCTGTATGACGTCGATCATAACGAATATATTGATTATCTCCTTTCATACGGAGCCTTAATTCATGGGCATGGACATCCAGCCGTTTATAAAGCGGCATTGAATCAAATGGAAGAAGCAGGAACGACCATCTTCGGTACGCCTCACACCTCAGAGATGACTATGGCTGAAAAATTAGTTTCACTTTATCCAGGAATTGATATGGTCAGGTATACGAACTCTGGCTTAGAAGCCACTTTACTTGCCCTTCGAGTTGCGATGGCTTATACAGGGAGATCAAAAATTGCTAAATTTGAAGGTCATTATCATGGTGGATATGATCAAGTTTTACTCAGTGTGAATCCCGGTCATGAAGAAGCGGGAGAGGCAGTGCGCCCAAACCCGGTTCCAGAATCACTTGGGCTTCCTGAGTATTATCATGATAATACGATTATCCTTCCCTTTAATGATTTTCCATCTACGGAAAAGATTTTACGTGAAAACACAGATCAAATTTCTGCCATTATCATGGAACCTGTCCAAGGTGGTTTTATACCAGCGGAAAAAGAATTCATGAAAAATATACGGTCTTTAACTGAAGAACTTGGAATCCTCCTCATTTTAGATGAAGTGAAAACAGGCTTCCGCTTATCCTTAGGTGGAGCGCAAACGGTCTATGGAATCGAACCGGACCTTACTGCGCTAGGAAAAGTCCTTGGAGGCGGTTTCCCTGTGGGGGCAATCGGCGGTTCGAAAGAAATCATGAATATTCTTGCTCCGGATGGTGGGAAAGATATTCTGACAGCTGGTGCTTCAAACCAAAATAAACATCATGCTTTGTTCCATAGTGGGACGTACAACGGACATCCAACAGTCTTAGCTGCTGGACTTGCCACAATCGAATTACTTGAAAATGAAGATGCGATGGATAATCTTTTTGCTAAGACGGAATCGCTCAGAAATCAACTCGAGCAATTATATAAACGTTATGGTATACCTATGCAGACGGTAGGAAAAGGGAGTATTTTCAATATCATTTTGGCAGAAGGAGAAATTAAGAATTATCGGGATATGGCTAAAGCGGATACGTCGTTAAGGAAGATGATCGACTACAAATTGTTGGAGCTTGGGATCTATACGAAGCCGCTTAATCGTTATTCGTTGTCTACAGCCCATACAGAAAAGGACATCACTAGGACGGTTGAAGCCCATGAACAAGCGATACGAGCCGTGCAAGGCAGCCTGTAGTGGATAATAGAGAGGAAGCACCGCCATTTAAGAACATGTTAAGCTAAGGAGTATAGTGAAGTAGAGAATAGAAAGAGGTTTGACATGGATATAAATGTGTACAAAATCATTTATGAAAAGATGCCGGAAATGAGTAAATCCTACAAAAAAATTTCTCAATACATCCTCAAGAAACCCAACGAGGTCTCTTTTTTAAATGTGGGTCAATTAGCGAAGGTTGTGAATGTCAGTGATGCGACGGTTGTTCGGTTTGCTGTATTTTTGGGGTTTTCTGGATACCCGGAGTTTCAAGAACATATCCAGGCCTCCGTTCAGCAAAAGTTAACCACTACTGAGAGACTTCAAATGTCTGATGAGGTGTATGGACAAGAGGATCAAGATATTCCTAATGTGCTGAGTGGAGATATAGAAAACATACAGATGACTATGAAGAATCTTAATATTAAGGACTTTAGAAAAGCGACCGGCTATTTGTTGAAGGCAAGGAATGTGTACATCGTTGCTAATCGAAGTGCAGCAGCGTTAGGCCTTTTCATGCATTATTACTTGGAGAAAATGGTAGACCAGGTAAAAATGCTTGATTCGATTGAAAAAGATGCCGACCTGCTTTATGATTTACGCGAAGAAGACCTGGTGATTGGGATCAGTTATTCACGGTACACAAAAAGTACAGTCGATATCTTTTCTTATGCAAAAGAAAAAGGTGCAATGACGATTGCTTTAACGGATGGTATGTTATCCCCTCTCATTCAGTATGCGGACGTCACTCTGACAGCGGAGAGTCAAATGCCGGCCTTCATCGATTCATTTGTAGCTCCTTTAAGCTTGATTAATGCCTTGATCATTTATACAGCAAAGGAAAAGAAAGATGGTTTTAATGAGAAGTTGAATAAGCTCGATGATGTGTGGGACAGATTCGATGTTTTCTATTAGAAATCCAATAAAAAACCCCGCATTCTCAAACTTGAGAATGCGGGGTTTTTTTGGACAAGAATGTTTCCGATGACCCGTACGGGATTCGAACCCGTGTTACCGCCGTGAAA
>NZ_JRNX01000357.1 GCF_000786645.1 Halobacillus sp. BBL2006 | reverse complement strand
AAATTTAGTAATCTGACCATTTATTTTCCACCTCCTGTAATCTCTAAAAATTTCTCTTCTAATGTTGATTGGGTCTTCGTGATGCCATAGACCTTCACGTTATTCTTCACAAACAATTCATTCATGTTTGCAACTTCCTCATACATAACTGCCACATCAATAAAATCGTCCCCTTGGTTTACGATTACGGAATCGTCAGTAGATTGCAGCAAGTTTACTGCCTTATCCGCAGGTGATACATAGAAACGCACACTTTCTTTCGAAGAGGAACCGACAAAGTCTCCAACTGATTCCACACTTATTAATCTCCCGTTTTGGATAATTCCGATACGGTCACACATCAATTGCATCTCAGCAAGAAGGTGACTGGAAACAAACACAGCCATGTCTTCTTCATGAGCGATTCTTCTGATATAATTTCGAATTTCCCGAATACCTGCAGGGTCCAGACCATTGGTAGGCTCATCAAGAATTAATAAGGATGGAGAGTGAAGTAAAGCTTGCGCGAGACCTAACCTTTGCCTCATCCCAAGTGAATAACTTCCCACTTTATTTCTAATGCTTTTTTCCAAACCTACCAATTTCACTACTTCATTAATTCGGGACTTCGTAACCTTAGTTGGCACCATTCTTGCATAGTGAATCAAGTTGTCATACCCAGACAGAAACTTGTACATCTCCGGATTTTCAATAATCCCACCAACATGAGCAATGGCTTTTTCATAATTTTTTTCAATACTATGGTTGTGTATCAAGATTTCTCCTTCTGTAATATCCATTAACCCTACCATCATACGAATTGTTGTGGTTTTCCCTGCTCCATTTGGTCCAAGAAAGCCGAATACCTCACCTGGAAAAACCTGTAGAGATATATCATCAATAATCGTGGTCTTCCCTATCCGTTTCTTTACGTTTATTAATTCAGCGACTGGTGTCTTCTTCACTGCACTACCTCCCTTTCAACTAAGACCATTATGCCAAGAAACTCTTATCAACCACTTATAAAGATATTAAAAAAGTATTAACAACTATTATTCCATTCATAAAGTAAAATATGTTGTGACTGAATTTACTTCTTTAACATAAGAGAAGGCAGGGCTATCGTCTATGTTAAAGAAATTAACATAGACGATAGCCCTGCCTTAATTATCTCTAAAAATAAGATCCATCAAAAATCAATTAAATAAATGGTAGGAAGTTGAAGAAAAGAGACTAGTAACGTGCTGTCAGAAAGAACTGAACCAAAGCTTCAAAACTCTCCTATTACTCGGGAATCAAGTCCCATTTGCCTAACTAAAAAAGCCCCTTTCTGAATAGAACAGAAAAGGGCTCTAACTCTATTAGTAAGAAACAATGTTGAAACCAGAATCGACGTGAATGATTTCGCCTGTGACACCACGTGAAAGGTCACTCATCAAGTAGTAAGCCGTGTCGCCTACCTCTTCCTGAGTCACTGGTCTGCGCAATGGAGAACGTTCTTCAATGACAGATAGAATCTGGTTAAAGTCTCCCACTCCTTTTGCAGAAAGCGTACGAATCGGTCCAGCGGAGATTGCGTTCACACGGATGTTGTGCTTACCTAGATCGTTTGCCAAGTATTTCATGCTGGCATCAAGACTTGCTTTTGCGACACCCATGACATTATAGTTTTTGACGACCTGTTCGCCTCCAAGGTAAGTAAGTGTCAAGATACTTCCACCATCCGTCATCAACGGCTTCGCTGCACGTGCGACGGCTGTTAGTGAATAAGAACTGATATTGTGTGCCGTTAAGAAGCCATCGCGGCTTGTGTTCAAGAACTCGTCCTTCAGTTCATCACGGTTTGCAAAAGCGATACAGTGAGCAAGACCGTGGATGGTACCTACATCCTCTTGGATTTTCTCAAATGTCTGGATAATCGCTTCGTCATTTGTCACGTCACATTCGTAAACAAGAGACTCTTCTCCGCCTTCAAGCGTTGCAGCAAGATCCTGAACGGATTTCGCAAAACGCTCTGAAGCGACTGTGAAGATTAGACGTGCTCCAGCTTCATGCAAAGAACGAGCAATGCCCCATGCAATGCTGCGTTTATTGGCCACTCCCATGACCACATACGTACGTCCTTCTAAAGAAAAATTCATTTCATATCCTCCTTGAGGTAATTTCAACATTTAGGATTTGTTATTAGTACCTGCTCCTATTTTATAATAGATCAGGAACCAATCGCAAGCTGAATAAGTCTACGAATCAATGGTTTCATTTTCGTTTACCCTGTTCCACAAGCAAGTAAGCAGTCATTTTTAAATATAGAGCTTTTCTTTATTTCTACAGCTTTTACAAAAACCTTCTACAAACGTGCAGGATTGTGGAAGACTTGATTTCGAGATGTTTGTGTGGTTTTAGGGTCGTTGGGGAAGGGCTCGCTTTCCTGTGGGGGAACCGGCAAGCTTCCTCGGGCTGCGCCCTGTGGGATCTCGCCTA
>NZ_JRNX01000356.1 GCF_000786645.1 Halobacillus sp. BBL2006 | reverse complement strand
CGTGCCATTATCAAATGTTTTACTATCAACGACCATCTCGACCGCCTTTTTCACGTTACAGGATTTCTCTAAGTAAACAGGGACATTTCCAGGTCCAACACCGTACGCTGGCTTTCCTGAACTGTAAGCGGCCCGAACGAGTCCTCCACCCCCGGTGGCTAAAATCACATCGACATCCCGGTGTTTAATGAGCTCGGTTGTTGCAGGCATCGATGGTTTGGATATCCACCCGACAATTCCTTCAGGAGCACCAGCTTGGACCGCTGCATCGTGACAGATCCTCAGTGCTTCGACTGTACATTTCACAGCAGAAGGGTGGGGACTCACGACAATGGCGTTCCTTGTTTTCAAAGAAATCAAGGTTTTAAAGATTGCCGTTGAGGTTGGATTCGTTGTTGGAATAATTCCTGCGACAACTCCAAAAGGGTAAGCGAATTCGGTAACTTTGTTGACAGAATCCTCATGTATCGCTCCAACGGTCTTGTCATTTTTTATGGACTCATAAACATCTTTTGAACCGACCTTATTTTTTATGGTTTTGTGTTCCACAACACCCATGGACGTTTCTTCTACAGCCATTTCTGCTAAGTATCTGGATTTTTCATGGGCAGCTTCAGCTACAGCTGCGACTACTCGATCTACTTCTTCTTGAGAAAAAGCTTCATAATCTTTTTGTGCAGCGTTCGCCTTCTTCACTGCCATTCTCATCTCTTGCATGGATTGTAAATCGTGATCAAATTCCACTAAAATAACACTCCCTTCATTTAACTCCGAACAGGATGATTGGCTACATCAATTACGGCTTGCCGGAATGCATCCGCTGCTGCCATACAGGAGGACTGAGAGCCAGTAAGTAATCCTCCTCCAAAGTTTGTTTCTGTTGGAGGACCATAGAAACAGGCAAGTTCTACATCAGATGCTTTTAAAGCTGCATCCAGTCCATAAGTGGCCTCAAGAGGTGGAGCAATCAAATAGGCAAGAGCTCCTCCTTGTTCGATTCCTGCTTCTTTTGATAAAAAGGATCCTGTCCTTGAAACCACATGAGCATATAAGCTATGGGTTTTATTTTCATCTATTGCTTCAAAGTAAGCTTGACCATCGACAACCTGGTGAATCACTTCCATCGCACTTTTCACTTCATCAGGATCCGGCCCTGCAACAACACCGATGAATTCCCCGGATAATGGTCCGGAAGAATGGTCGGCCCCAGCGTAAAAAGAATGAGCATACACGACTTCTACATCTGCTTTTTTCGTTGCATCATCGAGCGCCGTGACACCAACATCATCCATCGTTATAGTGAATATCCCCAGGCTCCTTTGAGATGGTTTTAAATTAAAATGTTTAGCAAGCATAGGATCAACGTTTGGAATGATGCGGACAGAAAGAATCTCAGCGTATATAGGCTCTAATTTCATTTCTCATTCCTACCCTTCCTTTTTCACAAGCTCAACGCCACTTGCCTCATAATCTAGTATCTTTTCAACCACACCGCCTAAGTAAGCTCCTGCTTCCACCGGTGGTATGCCTCCACTATGAATGTTAGAAACCACTTGGCGCTGGGATTCGATCGTACCTTTTCGTGGCTTATAGCAAAGATAAGCACTCATCGATTCAGCACTGACAAGCCCTGGTCTTTCACCAATAAGATAAACGATGACCTCTGGTTTCAACTCTTCTCCAACATCGTCCATAGCAGCGACCCGTCCTTTTTCTATAAAAAACGAAGTACCGACGTCTAAGCCTAGACTTTTTAAAGATTGCTGAAGAGATAGGTATACATCCTCTAGGTTTTCGTCAATCGCTTTTGAACTGAGTCCATCAGAAACAATGATCTGGACTTGAGGATTTTTCTTACAGGATTGATGAATTTTTGCCTTAGCTTCATCTGAAAGCTTCCTGCCGTAGTCAGGTCTGCGGATGTATGTTTCCTGATCCGTTACTTTTGTGTTAACGACGAACAAATCCAAATCCTCCAGCAAACTGCGATCAACGTTTCCATAAACCGCATCGACAGCCGCTGCGTGATCGTATCGAAAACGAAGCCAAGTATCCGTTCTCGGTCTAACTCCCGCTCGGCCCACTCCGATTCGTGCTGGTGTTTTACTCTTCAACTCTCTTAAATCTTCATGATCACCCTCATCCTTCTGCTCAGAACTTTTCACTTTAGTCCCTACAGGAGAAGGTTTGGATTTCTGTTGTTTCGGAAACTTTGATAAGACAGCTTTTCCTCCCACATTATCTTCAGCAATCGAAGAGGACTCGATTGTTTTATAATGGTTGTCTGAGGAAGTATGGTCCCAGATTTTAACTCCTGAAGATGTGGGCTTGTGAACATTTTTCTTATCATTCATTTTTTCCATTACGAGACGAGTGACGGTTTCGATCATATCTTTATCCATTCCCATCACCTCCTATCGAGTGAATATCGTTGGATCCCCAGCACGGGCAGTGAGTTTTCCATTCTCCAGAATTCCCATGCTCTCTAGCCAGCTCTCAAATCGTGGGGAAGGTCTCTTTTCAAAGGTTTCTCGTAGAGTTGCTACATCATGAAAGCTCATCGACTGATAATTCAACATGCAGTCATCCCCCATCGGGGTAGCAATGATAAAGTTGACACCAGCCGTAGATAGCAAGACTCCTAAATCTTCGATATCATTTTGATCGGTTTTCATATGGTTTGTGTAGCAAATATCTACACCCATCGGAATTAGGTGCATCTTGCCCATAAAATGATCTTCAAGACCTGCGCGAATCACTTGCTTGTTGTTGTAAAGGTACTCCGGTCCAATAAATCCGACCACTGTGTTGACAATGAAAGGGTCATAGTATTTGGCGAACCCATAATTTCTGGATTCAAGCGTCATTTGGTCAATACCATGGTGAGCTTCTGCTGATAATTCAGATCCCTGACCGGTTTCAAAATAAAGTCGCTGCGGTCCCGTTCCCGTCCCTTTCACTTTTGCTAGTTCATTGGCTTCTTCAAGAATAGCGGCATCAATACCGAAGGAACGATTTGCTGATTCCGTTCCGGCAATGCTTTGAAAAATCATGTCGGCTGGTGCACCTTGCTCAATGGCTTTCATTTGAGCGGTGACGTGAGCAAGCACACAGT
>NZ_JRNX01000355.1 GCF_000786645.1 Halobacillus sp. BBL2006 | reverse complement strand
TCGTGAATAAAGAAAAAATTACTTTAATTGAACAAACTGTTGATTCCATACGAGCAGATTTGACGTACCCTTTAGCTGATAGTGCTTACATTGGGCTGGTCATTCACCTGGCACTAGCGATTGAACGCTTGCAACAAAGGGAATTCATACAAATGGAAGAAGAATACCTTTCTGAGTTGAGAGTGACAAAAGAATTCGAAATCGCAGAAAAACTCATTGAAAAGCTTGAAAATCAATTTGATTTAAAAATTCCAGAGGCGGAAACAGGCTACATCACGATGCATTTAATGGGTGCAAAAGTCAGATACAATGAAGATTTCATTCTTGAGGACAGTAGCCTGAGTGTAGCTTTTAAAGCAAAGCAGCTGATTGAATACGTGTCGAAGGCGATTCAGAGAAACCTGCACCAGTCTCCTCAACTTCTTAATGATTTAGTCGTACATTTGAAGCCGAGCCTTTACCGCATTCAGCAAGATATGGATATATCTAATCCACTAATGGATCAAATAGAGGAAGATTATCCTGAACTTTTCACCGTTTTAGAAAGAGCCGTCAAGCATGTATTTCCTTCCCTGGAATTTCCTAAAGAAGAAACGGCTTTTGTTGTGATGCACTTTGCCAGTTGCTTGCTCAATATGGAAGGGGCACGAGGGCTAAGAGTATTGGTGGTTTGTTCGAGCGGGATTGGTACAGCAAAAATTCTTGCAGCTAAACTTCAGCGGCAATTCCAGGAAATCGAAGAGGTCGATCATCAGTCACTATTCGATTTGAAGCAGCTGGATTTAGAAAGCTATGATTTGATCGTTTCGACAATCCCGCTTGAGCACATTGAACACTATGTACTCGTCAATCCAATGCTGCCGACTTCAGATGTTCATCGTCTTCAGCATCAGATCAGGAAAGTTAAAATAATAGAAAGTATGAAGGCGCTGGAAAAACCGGTACCAATTGCGGACCAGACGCTGCAGACCATTCAAGACTCTGTCAGTGGTGTACAACGGTACGCAACGATGGTCAGTCAAATACTGAATGGACTTTATGTGTTCGAAAGCACTTCTGACGATAAGGGAACCGTATTAAAAGAGACGTGTCATTATCTAGTAGATGAAGGAGCATTAATGGAAGCGGAAAAAATTACGAAGGCTCTGCTTAAGCGAGAAACATCTGGGGGCCTGGGGATTCCAGGTACAGGCTTAGTTCTTTACCATACCCGCCAGCCCAGCATCCCTGTTCCTTCTTTTACAGTCATTCTGCTAGAATATCCAATCACGATTCAAGGGATGGATGAGGAGTGGATGGAGTCAGACGTCTTTATCTTAATGCTTGCTCCTGAAGAAATAAGTAAAGAAGGACTCGAAATCATGAGCTTTTTAAGTACCTTACTCATTGAAGATCCAGTTAGTACAGAAACATTCAGCTCTAAAGAAGAAGATCGTATTAAGAATTATGTGTCCAATCAGATTCATCAATTTTTTAAAAAGAAATTATCATAAACGAAGAGGAGAATGAAAATGTCTGAAAATATTTTAACTGCAAAAACCATTGAATTGAATCAAAGTTTTCAATCAAAAGAAGAAGCGATCCGTTACGTAGGCGCATTGCTGCGTGATCACGGATATGTCAATGAAGAATATATTGATCAGATGTTAGAACGTGAGAAAGTTACTTCAACATTCATGGGGAACTATGTCGCTATTCCACACGGCACAGAAGACGCGAAGAAATCTGTCCTTGAAACAGGGCTTGCCGTTGTAACCGTTCCAGATGGCGTAGATTTTGGGGATGGAAATATCGTGAAACTGCTGATCGGAATTGCTGGAAAAGGAGACGAACATTTAGAGATTCTGTCTAAAATTGCTATCGTTTGTTCGGAAGAAGAGAACATTGATTCAATCTTAAATGCTGATTCTAAAGAAGAAGTCATTAGCATTTTCAACGAGGTGAATTAATCATGAAGGCTGTTCACTTCGGTGCTGGAAATATTGGAAGAGGTTTTATCGGAGCTTTGTTGTCAGAGTCAGGCTTTGAGACCATTTTTGTCGATGTCAATGCGGAACTTATCGAGGAACTGAATCAGAAAGGTACCTACCAAGTGGAGCTTGCTGGCACCTATGATCAAATAAAGGTTAATAAAGTGTCAGGATTGAACAGTATGGAAGAGGAAACAGAGGTCATTGAAGCGCTAGCTGAAGCGGATGTCATTACAACGGCTGTGGGTCCGAACGTACTGCCTTTGATTGCGCCTTTGCTTGCCAAAGGTTTGTTGAAGAAAAACGATCGAGGAATTGTCATTGCGTGCGAGAATATGGTGGGAGGAAGCGAGGCTCTTAAGAGTCATGTCCTTGAAAACGTGACGGAAGATCAAAAAGTGTGGATCTCCGATCAAATCGATTTTCCTAACGCTGCGGTCGACCGAATCGTCCCTAATCAAAACCAACAAGATCCACTGACTGTCATGGTAGAACCTTATTTTGAGTGGGTAGTAGAAACAGCTTATGTGCGAACAGAGCTTCCGAATATTGAAGGCATCACTTACGTCGAAGATTTGACACCTTATATTGAGAGGAAGCTGTTTACGGTCAACACGGGCCACGCAGTTGCTGCTTACCTTGGTAAATATAATGGATATAAAACTATAAAAGAAGCGCTGGATGATCGAGTGATCAAGGATAAAATTCAAGGTGCTTTACATGAGTCTGGTTCTGTTTTGATCGAAAAGTATGGCTTTAACACGGACGAGCATCGAGAGTATATCGAGAAGATCATCAGCCGGTTTGAAAATCCGGACTTATCGGATGAGGTTACGCGCGTGGGCCGTGGGCCGATTCGTAAACTAGGACCCAGGGACCGTCTTGTACGCCCGGCACTAGAGTTTATCCGTTTGAAAAACGAGGAGCCTGCACATCTTGCTGAGGTGATCGCAGCTACGCTTTATTATGTAAACGAATCCGATCCAGAAGCGGTGAAGCTGCAGGAGATGATTCAAGAGAACGGACGATTGGAAGCATTTCGTGAAATTGCAGAGCTTGAGGAGGATCACCCTCTCGTTCAAGCTGTTAAAAAGAAACTGTCTGAATAAGATATCAACCCCCCCCTGTTCAAAAAGAGCAGGGGGGTTTTCAAAACACTTTTATGTAGAATTCTCCGTTGACGTTTTTCTCAGCTTTTTTAAGGCTTGTACCACTTCCTGCTGATGATCACCGATAAAATCAAGTCCATAGTGATATCCTTTTCTCGCTTGCTTCACCCAAACGACATCGGCCGTGAAAGATAGATCCACATGAGCGATCGAGGTCTGGACGAAAACTTGTACGTTGGATGTCAGTGGGATGTGGACAGAAGTGAAGAGCTTCATCCCTCCTGGACTGATGTCAACGACTTGTGCGGGACCACTTGAAGAGTTCACTTGCTTTTCTCCAACCTTAATAATTTTGAAGATAGCCGGATTGGGTTCTTCAAATGAATACCGCAATGTTTCATGTCGACGATATCGCATACGATCTCCCCTTCGCCTATGCAGTCTTTTTTATGAAAATACCAAAATTTTCGACAGAAAGCAATTTTTGAAATAATAGCAAGGGGTGCTTTTTATCCTTGTTGGAAGATTCTGATATACTGAGAGTGGCAGTTTACAATACATATAAAGAGAGGGGATTGAGATGACTACTTATTCATTAACGTGGGATTTGGATACCATCTTTAAAGACGGCAGCCAATCACAACAACTTAAACAATATGTAGAGGGAACAGAAAGGCGCATTTCAGAACTGGAGGTAAACGTGGAATCTTTTACAGCTCCTAGAAATACTGATCAGGTTGAGGAGATGTCAGAGATCGTTCCACAAATTCAAACGATCATAAAAGAATTGACAGAGTTCGGAGCTTTTGTCAGTTGTTTAAATGCCCAGGATGTTCATGACAAAAAAGCTGGTCTTTGGCTGTCTAAACAGCATGAACTGGGAGCTAGATTTGATAATGTAATGACAAAGTTCGATCAAAAGCTGGTTCAAGTGGATGAAGATGTCTGGAATTCGATGATTAAACAGCCCCCTTTCAAAGAGTTGGCTTTCATTCTTGATGAGCGACGGCAGCTGGCTATGGATAAATTGGATCTTCGCCAGGAAGCGTTGATCAACGATCTTGGCATCGATGGGTACCATGCATGGGGCCAGATGTATGATATTTTAGTAGGTAAGATGACTGTTATGGTTGATGAAGAATCTTTGTCTGTCGGACAGGCGGCGAACCGATTGAGTTCTTCAGATCGTAATATCAGGAAAAAAGTGTTTGATAAACTTCAGGAAGCCTGGAGCGGTCAAGTGGATTTATTTAGTGAAACATTGAATCATCTTTCTGGTTTCCGTCTTCAAACGTATAAGCATCGTAACTGGGACAGGGTACTGAAGGAACCACTCGACTATAATCGCATGAGTGAGGATACGCTTAATGCAATGTGGGGGACAATTGAAGAATATAAGCAGCATTATGTGCCTTACCTAAAGAAAAAGGCTGAATTGTTAGGAATTGAGAAATTAAGTTTTTACGATGTGGAAGCACCTGTCGCAAAAACTGAACAAACGATGAGTTTCCAAGGTGGAGCAGAATTCATCATCAAACAGTTCCGTCAATTCAGTCCCAAAATGGCTGACTTTGCAGAAATGGCATTCGAAAAAGGTTGGATAGAAGCGGAGGATCGCGCAGGTAAACAGCCTGGAGGGTTTTGCACAAGTTTTCCTGACAGCGAGCAAACCCGTATCTTCATGACTTATTCCGGAACTCCATCCAATGTCGCTACGCTGGCACATGAACTTGGACATGCTTATCATCAGCACGTTATGAATGAGCTGCCTGTTTTAAACCAGGGCTACGCTATGAACGTTGCTGAAACAGCATCGACTTTTGCTGAAATGATTGTCGCTGATGCGGCTGTAAAGCATGCTGCAAGTGAGGATGAAAAGCTTGCTCTGTTGGAAGATAAAGTCCAGCGTGGGGTAGCATTTTTCATGAACATCCATGCGCGCTTCTTATTTGAGACTCGATTTTATGAAGAACGAAAACAAGGTGTCGTTACTTCCGAGCGTTTAAACGAACTAATGACAGAAGCTCAAAGAGAAGCCTACATGGATAGCCTTGATGAATACGATCCGACTTTTTGGGCTTCGAAGCTGCATTTTCATATTACTGATGTTCCGTTTTATAATTTCCCTTATACTTTCGGTTATTTGTTCAGTATGGGAATATACGCAAAAGCGGTAGAGATTGGCACGGACTTTGAGGACCAGTACATCGCTCTTTTACAAGATACCGGTCGTATGACGGTAGAAGATTTGGCGAAAAAACATTTGGATGTCGACCTTGAAAAACCAGATTTTTGGCGTCATGCACTCGACCTATGTATGGCTGATCTCGATGAGTTTATGAAATTGAGTTCGTAGTTTTCTCTGGGGTACCAGGTACGACAGTTGCTTGTATAGGTACCAGGTACCACCGTGAAAGAAAAGAGTACCTGGTACCATTCGAGGGAATGTAGGTACCAGGTACGGAAGATGTCGGTAAGGGTACCTGACACCAATACCTGAAAAAAGGAGGGCGTGTTCATGAAAGAACAAAGGATTCCTGAAGAGGAAAAGGAGAAGCAGGTCGCTGAATTAGATGGATGGAAACTGCAGGATGAAAAGTTTATCGTGAAGCGATACCGGTTTACCGATTTTTTATCAGGAATACAATTTGTTAACCGAGTCGCAGAGTATTCGGAGGATATTCAGCATCACCCGTTCATCAGTATCGATTATAAAATGGTGACGATGAAGCTGACGTCATGGAATGCCAAAGGCTTAACTGATTTAGACCTAAGTTGCGCGCAAAAGTACGATGAACTTTATGAGGCTTTCACTGAATAAAATAAAATCCCCTTCTCTTAAAAAGAGAAGGGGATTTTATTATGAAGCAGCTTTTGTTTTAGACTGCCGTTTTCTGTTGTTTTTACTTATAAACTGAAAAGCCACAATTAAGAGTAAAATCAGTTGAGCGATAATCGTTTCGAATGTCGGGTAAAATCCTAAGAAATCGATAATCGGTAGACTCCCTATTTGGTGTACGGGAAGGATGTTGGTGATTTGTAAAGCATGTATACTGACGCCTGTGAATTTAATGGCGATATAGTAAATTAACACGCTCGCTACCAGAAAGAATGGGCGAATGGGCAAGCGTACACTCAGTTTAATGAGCAAGAAGCCAATGATGATCAGTAAGACGAGGGCTCCACCCATCCCTTGAAGCAGTTGGGACACTGTAATCGAAGGAGCCATTCCCAGGTAGAAAATGATTGTTTCTGCCCCTTCACGGAAGATGGCGATGAAGGTGACGAGAGCGAGCATCCATTTCGCACCCCGGTTCATCACTTTTTGAAGCTGTTGATTAATATATTGGTTCCAGGCTAGAATATTCGATTGTTTATGAAGCCAGGCTCCGACGGTCACCATCATGACGACAGCAATGAGACCGGTCACACCTTCAATAATTTCTCTGTTCGTACCTGATTGGAGTCCTGCGAACATCATAGTAAGGATAATGGCTAACCCGCCGCTTAAGACTAGTCCTAGACCTAGACCACTCCATACCCATACACGCTGCTCTTCATTGTCCGTTCTTCTTAAATATGCGAGAAGCGTAGCGATGATTAGAATCGCTTCCAATCCTTCTCTGAATAAAATGAAAAAGGCGTCCCAGGCAGAGTATTTGCTTTGCTCTGTAAAAGGCTCCAAATCGGCGATCATGGTGTCGATGTTCTTAGAAGCTGATGCTGCATCTGGCTGAGAGGAGCTTAAGGTTGTAAGGACTTCAGTCATTGTCGTTTCGGTCTCATTATAGACCGTTTGGGATTTAGTAAGTACTTTTCCTTCTACAATTGGCCACTGTTGAATGAATTTTTCCATCTTCGTTGCAGCCTTGTTGTATTCTTCTCTGCCAATATCTGATTGAACGTTTTCCAGCAAGCCGATTAAGCCAGTCAACGTAACGGAGTCGGTATTAATAGTACTAGCGGAATCAGCTGTTTTTCCATCTAAATAGTCTTGGATAGTCACTTTAAGTTTTTCTAACGATTGGACCGCCTGATCGACTTGAACAGGGTCCTTGTTCAAAGCCACACGAACCATACTCATTTTCGTTTCGATTGATCCATAGGCTTGTAAATTCGTTTCTCGGATCGGTTTTTCAAGGGCAGTCCAATTACTTACAAAGGCTTCGTTCAGCTTACGTGCTTTGGCGAAGTTCTGATCCTTTACTACGGATTGAATCTCGCTTAAGTCATTGATAAGGGATTCCATGCCTGCACGATCGATTTCTGATTCTTCACTCGCCGCACTGACATATTCATCTGTGTAACGGGCCAAATTGACGATATGTTCATATAAAGCTTCATGTTCGACAGAGCTGTCTGCTGACATCTTCAATGCAGTCTCAAGTTCGTTGTTGATTTGTTTTTCCGTTTCCTCTAAGTCTTTATTTCGCTCCGTAGTTTCCCAGGCTTTTTCGTAAGCACGAAGATTCTCATTCAAAGAGTCATAGTCTTCGCTTCTCACATCTACCAGTGCGTCACCGACGGTGGGTAATAGAACTTCCTTACTGTCAGCTGCATGGGCGGCATTAGGCACGGTGGATAGGAAGAGGAGGAAAACAAGAGAGAGGAAAATCCGCTTTCCAAGTCTGTCTATACGCATAGTGGTCATCCTTTCTTCAATTGTCTCCTTATACTTTTAAAAAAGTGAGTCTCCGATATATCCACCTTCAGATATTCCCCCCGGGCATGCAAATACGGCTGAGCCGATGTGGCGAATATACTCATTCATGCGATCTGAGCTGGCCATTCGCTTCTGAATAGGAACGAACTGTTTAAATGGGTCTTTTTGATAAGACATGAATAAAAGACCGGCATCAAGCTGAGCTCGGGTAGGGTCCATTTCACTGGAATAAGAGTAAGAGCGGCGATGAATCTTTTGTGAGCCATCTCCGCGCCCAAGTTTTACATGAGAATCTGCAGGAATATAGGGTTTTCCTTGCTCATCTTTTTTATCAAAATCGATCTCATCGAATTCATCTTTATGACCAAGTGGAGCACCGCTTACCTTCTCACGACCAAATGTTTTGTTTTGTTCATTCAAATGGGTTCGATCCCATACTTCAAGCAGCATCCGGATACGCCTCATCACCATATAACTTCCGTTCTTCATCCACGAGGCTTCACTTCCATTTGACCAGATGACATCGTTATAATCTTCGTTTGTACTTGGATTGACCGTTCCGTCTTTAAATCCGAAAAGATTTCTTGGTGTAGCATTTTTCTTGTCTGCTTTAGGAGACCGCAAGAAGCCCGATTGCATCCAACGTAGTGTCACGATTCCACGCCCGATTCGAATCAGGTTTCTGATGGCGTGGAAGGCGACTTGCTGGTCGTCAGCACAGACTTGGACGCACAGATCTCCTCCTGTCCACGCATCTTCTAATTGATCCCCTGGAAAAGCGGGGAGTTTCTTCAGCCGTTGAGGTCTTTTACTCGCTAATCCGAAGCGATCCGCGCCTTCTTTTTCAAAAAAAGTAGGCCCGAACCCGTAAGTCAGCGTAAGGTTGGAGGCTGAAAGTCCTGCTGCCTCTCCGGTATCCGCAGGGGGGACGTAAAGATTATCAGAATAAGAGTCGATCAGGACACCTTTGGACATTTTTTCAGAAGCAATGGTCCATTCTTTGAACAGATCTCTGATATCTGATAGTTTCTCGGTAGTAAGGTCTAGAGCAATGAGGTAAACGTAAGTCTGTTGTTTTGTTGTGATTCCAGCCTGGTGCTTGCCATAGAAAGGAATAACATCATCACTATTTACTTCTTCCTCTTTGCTCATTGTTTTTCCAAGTGCTGAAATAGTACCGAAGCCGCTCGCTCCTACAAGCAAGCCTAAGCCGCCGGCACCGGTTCGAAAAAGCATTTCTCTTCGTGTTATTTTGTCAGGTTTATTTTGATCGCTCATACTTGAACATCCTTTCCAGCATAAATAACTAGACAAAGCCACTAGACAACTCATCTAGTGGCAAATGTTTTCTACTGTTCTAATACAATTCCAATCTGTGAAAGTGGCTCAGCAAGTGCATCGATTGCTTTACTCAATTTTTGAGTATCTTCTTCCGTCAATTCTGTGTACGAGACATAACCGTTCTCCGTTTTATACTGTTCCAGAGCATCATAAACATCATTGAAGCGTGAATCCAGCGTAGAAGCTAATTCGGCATCTTTTTCTTTCAATACCGGATTTAGAAGTTCAACGATTTTCTTGGCCCCATCCACGTTAGCTGCGAAATCATAAAGGTCAGTATGGGAATACCGCTCTTCTTCACCCGTAATTTTAGAGGAAGAAACTTCATTCAAGAGGTCTACAGCCCCTGTTACTAAGGTTTGAGGCTGTACATCTGCCAGTTCGATCTTCGCACGCAGTGATTTTACGTCATTCAAAAGTTGATCAGCATATTTTTCAGTACCTTCGGTTGTATTTTCTTCCCACAAAATTTTCTCGAGGCGGTGGTAACCTGTCCATTCTTCTTCAGGTACATCGCCTTCACGAGCATCAATCTTCGGATCCAAGTCACCGAAAGACTCAGCAATCGGTTCAATACGTTCGAATGGCATTCTCGCAGTCGGATACAGTTCTTTTGCTTTCTCTAAATCGCCAGCTTTTACGGCTTCCACAAATTCAGTCGTTCCTTCAACGAAAATATCCGTCTGTTCAAGGCCGTATTGTCGGTAATCCGCTACAGCCTGTTCCAATTCTTTGGAAGCGGTGGAAGCCGTGGTTTCTGTCTGTTCCGTAGTAGAATTACTGCTTTCTTTGCCAGCAGCTTCATTTGATGAGTCTGAACTGCATCCTGTGAATAGAAGACTTGGTATAATGAGGGTGAGTGGGACGAGCTTAGATAATTTCATATGTAAAAATTCCTCCTGCTTTTATTGAAAATGATTCTCATTGTCTGATATTTATTATACTGAAAATGATTCTCAAGTAAAGGCTTTTTGGAAAAACTTTTAGATAAGCCAAGAGGAGGGGGGATAGTTATGAAAGAAAACTGGGAGCGTGTGAAATCGTCCATTCTTCTTGAAGATCAGGAGATTCAGTTTGCTGTAGAAAAGTGGAAGCCAGACTTAAGTATACAGAGAATTGAAGTTCTAAGTGGCGGGTTGAGTCACACCAATTATAAGATTACTTTCATGAAGGAAGAGCCTATAGTATTAAGAGTTTCAGAGAGCGAAGAAAACTTACGAATGGAAAAAACACTCCACGACCACTTACATAAATACAAGAAAGTACCCCTATTTCATAAACTGATATCTTTGAAAGAATATAAGGCAGGCATTTTACAATGGAAACAGGGCAGGACTCTCAAAGATATGCTCTACGAAGGAACCCCTTCTGTTTCGGGTAAGCTGGGGTATTCTGCAGGGCTTGAACTGGCGAACATACGACAGTATCCTTTTGAAAAGAGCGGGTTTTTTGATCAGCATCTTGACGTAGTGGAGCCTTTTGAAATGACGCAGGAGCGTTACCTTGAAACAATGGAGATGTTTCTCGGTCCTCATATTTCTAGGTGGATTGAGAAAGAAATGATCGACCAGATCAGGGACTTTGCAAAGAAGTGGTCTGAGCTGATTTCTCTTGATGATTCATCGAGCGCTTTAGTACACGCCGATTATAATGGTCTGAATCTTTTGGGGGATGAAGAAGGGATAACAGCTGTGTTAGATTGGGAGTTCGCGATGGCAGGATCGATCTACTGGGATATCGGTAATTTTATTCGCTATCCGAACACTCCTAACTTTTCGTATTGTGAAAAAGGCTTTATTGCTGGACTTAAAAGCCAAGGAATCATCCTTCCGAAAGAATGGAAGCAGATTGCCCGGCTTTATGACCTCCTGGGTCTCT
>NZ_JRNX01000354.1 GCF_000786645.1 Halobacillus sp. BBL2006 | reverse complement strand
CCCACCAGCCATAACCATAACCTTACAACCATATCCATTGGAGAATTCACTTTCGAGTCGGGAGATCGTTTGACTGACGTGGAACTCGCTTACGAGCGTTATGGTTCAAGTGATGCCCCCGTTATCCTTATCTGTCACGCGTTAACTGGAAATCAACATGCCTTAGGATCGGAAGAAGAACCTGGCTGGTGGGCTGGACTTATAGGGAAAGGAGCACCGATTGATACGGACCACTATCAGGTCATAACGTTCAATGTCCTCGGTGGATGCCATGGTTCAACCGGCCCGGCAAGCATTAATCCTGAAACTGGGAAACAATATCGTTTAGACTTTCCTCCTGTAACAATACGGGACATGGTACATGCACAAAAGCAAGCTCTGAACCACCTAGGTGTTAAACATGTTCAGGCCGTCACTGGAGGTTCATTAGGGGGAATGCAGGCATTTGAATGGGGAATCCTATATCCCGATTTCATGGATCAATTATTCATCCTTGCTGCAACCCCTTACCTAAGTGATTACGGGATTGCCTTCAACCATATAGGTGCGAGGGCAATTAAAGATGATCCTGCGTTTAAAGGTGGAAATTATCTATCCAACGATCAATTGCAAGGCTTTGAAATTGCACGTATGGCAGGAATGGTGACGTATAGAAGCCGAACTCTCTTCCAAAAGAGATTCGATCGCAAAAGGCGAACTCCATCGTCCTATGACATTCAATCCTACCTTGATTATCAAGGGGACAAAATCAAAGAACGATTTGATGCCAACAGTTATTTATACCTCCTTGAAGCCATGAACCATCACGACATAGGTCGTGAAAGAAACGGTTGGCAGCAAGCAGCTGGGCAATATAAAGCAGATGTATTTACGATAAGTTTCGAACACGATCTTTTGTATCCATATGATCTAATGAAATCCTTTAATGACCAAGTAAGCTCTGGTGAACACTATCATGTCCAAACCGATTACGGGCATGATGGGTTCCTTGTCGAGTTTGAGGAATGGGGAAAGTGGATCGAACAGAAATTGAATCAGAAGCCAATACGAAGCTAAGAAAAAGCAAGAGCATAGTGCTTGCCCTGTTCGTATCCTCGAGCTTTAATACCATTGAAGCCGAACCTATAAATTCAAACCACAAAAAAGCAGCCTGCACTCTTGCAGGCTGCTTTTCATGTTTATTTTTACAATTCACTTACTGTAACAAACTGATACCCTTGACGGGACAATGCATCCAAAACCAATTCAAGAACTTCCACAGTAGACCCTTGAAGATCATGGAGTAAGATTACATCTCCATCTTTAGCTTCATTAATCATATCCTGCGCTAATTCAACCGCTTCTTTACCTTGCCAATTTTCCCCAGATACATCGGAAGGAATAACTTGCAAGTTTTTTTGCGAAATTGGAGGCTGCTCTCCAAAAGGTAAACGCACCACTTCTGGTTGAACACCTGTCACCTCTTCAATTATTTCTTGGGTTTTAGAGATCTGTTCATCCACTTCTTCAGGGGTTAACCGAGTAAGGCGCGAGTGATCCCACGTATGATTCCCTATTTCATGCCCTTTTTCAGCTACCCTCTGTGCTACTTCCGGAAAATAATTCACTCTTTTCCCGATCATGAAAAAGGTCGCTTTCGCTTTATACTCATCTAATACTTGTAAAATTTCAGGCGTCACTTTAGGATGTGGGCCATCATCAAATGTAATCGCAACTTTCTTTACATCAGACTGACTCTTAACCACAGTTTCTTTTTCACTTTTAGACGAGGGGGGATCTTCTATAGAGGTTTTCTTTTCTCTACGACTCTCCCCTTCTGCTTTCAAAGCACTTGCAAATTCTTCTTTCAACAGATCATTGATGGAGCGCTGCCCCAGTACAATCTTGTCAGGGATCTTTTCAGAGCTTTGATTCAGATAAACCTCAATCCCCTTCGTCGTTAATGCAATATTTTCCAGATAACTCGATTTCAATGCTTCCTGAAGTTCTGAACTGTGAAAGACCTCTGCACCCGTCTCTTTCATAAGCTCCTCTTTAGTGAGCTCAGCTAATTGGTCCACATAATTTCGGTCTTCTTTAAACAATTGATCTGGTTCTATACGTTTGCCGTTTTTCTTATCAAAATTCATAATCGTTTGTGCATGTAGAAGGGTAGGTAATCCTACATCCATCGACTCTTCGAACCGTACGACAAAGAAACTTGAACCTTGATGTAAAACTTCAAAATCTATATGCAGTTCATGTGATTTAGTTTTCCCATGCTTTTGAATGGACTGGTAGCTTTCCTTTTTAAAAGCTGCTTTTCTTTGGTTCACATAATCAATAATGGTCTGATTGATTTGATTATTAGGGGTTTGTGGATAGTGAATCGTAATATGGTACTCATCAAATTCAACAATATCTGATTCCATAGTTACCTCATAGCTTAATGGTGCAGCTGAGTTTGTGGAATCCGAAGATTCGTCAGCATTAGCTATGAATGAGCATGCCGTAAGCAAGATTAAACCAACAATTCCTATATATATAATGGGTCGTCTCATAATTTTCCCTCTTTTAATTTTTTATACACAACCCATTGTAACATAAATGTAATATTGTTTTAATTACTTCGTTATATTCAGTCTATTCAGATTATAGATGCGTTCGAAGGTCCCACAATTCTGGAAAAAATCGATGGTCCAATACTTTTTTCAAGTAACCTACACCAGATGATCCCCCAGTTCCTGTTTTGTGGCCAATAATCCGCTCTACAGTCTTCATATGCCGGAATCGCCACTGTTGCAATGAATCTTCTATATCCACAAGCTTTTCAGCAAGTTGATATAAGTCCCAATACTTATCGACCTGTTGATAAACCTTTTTCCACGCTTCAAGCACTGAAGCATCAGCATGATAAATTTTTGTATAATCACGTTTCAGCAGATTGTCATTAATTTCAAACCCTTCTTCTGCCAGTTTTTCAATGGCTGCATCGTAAAGGCTTGGTGACTCATAAGCCGCTTTCAGATCTCTATGTAGCTCTTCATCTTTTTCATAAATTTTAAGCACATGTGGGGTTTTATATCCTAATGCGAACTCAATCATCCGATATTGATAGGATTGAAACCCTGATGCTTGTCCGAGGTCATCACGAAATTCGATATATTCAGAAGGGGTTAAAGTTGCCAGTACGTCCCACGCATGAATGATTTGGTTTTGAATATTAGATACTCGAGCAAGCATTTTAAAAGCCGACTGCAAGTCTCCATTTTTAATTGCATCAATCGCCGCCCATAATTCATGCAAAATTAATTTCATCCACAGTTCACTCACCTGGTGGATGATGATGAATAACATTTCGTCATGATGAGAGGATAGTCGGTCTTGAGCGTTCAGCAATTGATCAAGCTGCAAGTAATCCCCGTATGACATCCGCTCCTTGAAGTCTGTGTGCACTTTTTCTTGATCTTTTGAATCACGATAGCTCATATTCTGACTCCTTTCACTCCAGTATGCCTCTATCAGGAATATTGTTATAAGTCATCGGTAGAAACTCCGTATGAACTGCGCCTTCATACATCAGCATCGTCCCAAAAACAGGGTGCTCTACATGGACGTGGACTCGATAGGCATCTTCATCTTCATCGTAATGCTCATAAACGGAAGTAGTCGGACCAGGCACTTGCCATTTTTCTTGCCAGGACATATCTTCTGATTCCATAAAGAGTCCCCCCCCTGCTGTTACATGAAGCTTGAGCTCTGTCTGGAAAGAACCAGACTTACCTAAATCATCTATAATCACATTTTTTTCCTCGTCATAACGCATTGCAGCATCGAAGCCACGGATCGCAAACGGAAAGAAAAACCGGCGGATCCAGCTTACAGTTTCCTGCCCATTCTCACCTTCATATGCATAGTTCTCAAGTGTGAAAGGAACATCTTTCCCTCTCTCTGAAAATACGAGATGGTCTTTTGCTGCGAAGGTTAGAAGTGGACGTAAAAGCGGGTGCGTCCCTCTAATTTCAGTCATTTTTCCTTGTCCTAAGATCATTAAATTCTGTTTACTGGTTAAACCGTATTTCTTTTGCATCTCCGGATGAAGTTTATGAAAGTCTTCACCCAGGGCACGATGATAGATGGATTGCATGGTTAACTCCTCCTCTGAACTTGTCGACTTTTTTTGGAATTTTCGTGTCATTGTTTATTTATATATGGAATAGAATAATTTTTAGGTTCCTTCATTCAACTTGCTTGTAATGGCATTATAGCACAAGTAATCGCTTTCTAAGGACAATAAAAAGACCTGTACGCAGGTCCTCTATTGGTCGTAAATATTAAGGGTGTTCTCTTCTCTTTCGTTGTCTGGATACGCAGGGCGAGACTTCCCTCGCTTCTTGACGATTAGTCAACATCAATTCGCTTTGCTCATTATGTTTCCTTTATCTCCTCCAGCTCAGTTGAGTTCCGAAGCCTAGCCCCTCGAGACATAAGTCAATCAATTGCGCAGAGATAGGCACCTCTGCTCCATTGCTAGCCTTATGCTTATCGGGCCTCCCAAGTCTTCTTCACATCCTATATCCAGTCCGTACGTTGCTAAACAGTCGCTTCCACACCTAAATATCACATGACTTCTTCGGCGAAGTCGCTGACGGAGTATCCTTTTTGCTGTTTCATGAGCCATCCTTGTTTTTCAAGCTGGTTGAATAATTTTTGAATATGCTTTTCTGGCCATTCAGATAAGAGGCCGAACCAGCGGGTCTCATGTAAATGCAACGTTCTCAACTTATTCGTAGCTTTCCCGGCTAACATCTGCACAAGTGTATGAACCGGGTAGTCTGTTCCATAGTAATGAATTAAATCAAGAATCTGTTGAACAGTGCCATAAGTCAGCGGTCGTCCTTTGATCGTAATAATCACATCTTCTTCCCCGTAGCGAACCTCTTCTAATTTACTACGAAGTTCTTCTAATACATGGCTGGTCATCGGATAAACATTCTCCGGAACGAGCTTCAGCCAGTCAGGAAGTTCTTTAAACACTTTGACATGCTCAAGCTTGACAGCTGATAACCACAGTAATTCTGAATTTGAACAACGCTCTGGCACCTTCGTTTTTCTTAACTGACGATACATATGGAGTAATGGAAAGGCACTCAGGTTCAATGGCTTTTGCTGGTATTTTTCAATTTGCTGGACAACTTGTAAACTCTCTTCCAGAGGCTTCCTTGCTTTGGAGAGTCGATTCTTTAGAACTTGCAATTGAACAAGTTGATCAAGCAGACGAGTATTTTGTATAGCAATTTCATTAAATTGCTTTTCAATTGTGATGAGTCTTTTCGCTGCCCTCTCTACGTCAAACTCTTCCTCAAAGCTTACCCGATCTTCGTCGATATGATAAAACAGACAAAAATCACAAGCTTCGCAGTAGCAGTTGATGGTACGCTGAGAGGAATCAAAATGTAATTCCTTCCCATGAAGGCAGATATTCGACTTTCCATTCTCCATCCATTCCGCAGGTAAAGAGCGAAAAGGACGCATGACTATTTCAACTCTGTGCCTCCAAAAGGCGATGTCTTCAGGATATTTTAGAATAGATAAGAGTGCGGACTGATTCATCACTTCCACCGCATCAATCACATCTTTTTTCTTATGAAAAAGTTTCAGAAGTGGGTGGCGGTGAAAGGCGCCTCCAATTTTCTTTAACCAATATTTTCGGGTGTGACGACTCACATCCGCTAAAAACATATAATCTTCAAGAACTTCCTTTACATGTTGATGAAGTTGCTCTGAAGATAGTTGAGTAAAGTCTATGTCGTATAAAAATGAATCTTTTAAAGGTAGTCCATGTTCTTCTGGCAATGAACTCCATAAGAAAAGTTCTGGGCGCAATAAGTGAGGATACACAGTTTCTTCTTTTTGTAAAGAAACAGGGAGAATCGCTTCCCCGTTTAATTCTAAATAACGACGAATTTTATTAACATCCCATGACTGCTGGTCAATCAATTCCACTATTGTGTCATTCAGCCTTGAAAATAACCCCCGTTCAAATTTATGTCCGATGGATCGAATATGCTTATTCTTCTTCCCAATCGGTGCAAGTACAATAAACGGATAGCGTCCGTCGTGATAAGTAATCCTTTTTGGCAGTCCCATAATGATTCCCCTTTGAATGAAGGATATACTTCTATTATAGAAAAAGTATTACAATGTACCAATAAATATAATGAAAATGGGCTCAGATTGTTAAAATTTCCACGGAATAATCAATAAACAATCCTGTTTCCACCACTCCTGGAATCGCACTCAACTTCATTTCCATTTCATCACTAATTTCGCCAAATCGAGCATCCAGAATTAGATTTCCCGCCTCTGTTATGACTGGACCATCCTTGGATTGAGCCATTCGTAAATCGACTTCCTGAACCTGGAGATTATTCAAGTATGTTTCGACAAGGTTAACTGCCCGTGGGTCAACTTCAATTGGGACGGCAAATTTCTCTCCAAGCCGCGTGACGAATTTACTTTCATCTACTAAAATATACGTCTTAGGAGCACTTGCCATCACGAGTTTTTCTGCAAACATGGCTCCCCCTCTCCCCTTGATCAAACGCTTGTTTGAATCGACTTCATCTGCTCCATCGAAGGCCCAATCAGGTTTCGCTGCTGATAAAGAAGTAGTTTTCAACCCGAGCGCAGAGCAATTGAGTAACGCTTCTTGTGAAGTGGGGATCGTTATGATTTCCAAGTTTTCTTGCTTCACTCTCTCTGCTATTTTCTTTACTGCAAGGAAAGACGTTGAACCAGACCCTACACCAATCACGTCCCCCTGCTTTACGAATTGACTTACACGATTAGCTACCTTCACCTTTTCTTCCAAATTAGATATTTCCCCAGTCCAATTTTCACTGACTGCTAATTGATTCTGCCATTTCATCCGTATCACCTCTTTCTTCTGTTATTCCCATAAACGAGAGAAAACAAGCTAACTTCCTTAGGAAAAAGTGTATCAGAATCGTTAAGATACAGTCGCTTCTTAATAAGATCGTTACAAAGACACCGGAATCTTTTACTCCCCTTTTACATACATTCAAGTAGGACTTTTAGCGATTTTCGAATAAAAGGATGATGGATATGAAAAGAATCTACGTGAAATTAATCCTCTTTTACCTTATAATCCTTCTCGGATTTCTTTTCGTGATGATGAATAATTGAAAGGTTGGATAATAAGATTTGAAAATGTCAACTCCTATTTTTTTGTACAGCGCTTTCGAAAATTTAATTTGGCAATAGTGTTACAGCTATTGTAATTGCCACTTCTGAGGACTATATTTATTCATGTGAAATGTTTCACAAAAAAGAAACATTTCCTCATATCTCTATTCAGGTGGCGATAACAAATGGAACAAGCAACTCTTAACAAAGTGATAGAATGTGCGAGAAATAAAAAATTGATGGTAGACGAAACCCCTAATCATTATTTAATAAGGGCAGCGCTTGCAGGTATTTATATTGGATTTGCTCTAATACTTTCTTTTAAACTCGCTCAACCTTTTTACGAGCAACACGCAGCCTCCACCTCTTTTATCAATGCAATCTTTTTCGGAATCGCCTTTTGCTTAATTATTTATGGAGGAGCCGAGCTGTTCACTTCAAACACCATGTATTTGAGTGTCTCCTCTTTAAAAAGAGTTACACATTGGACAGACACACTTAAAGTATGGAGCTATTGCTATGGCGG
>NZ_JRNX01000353.1 GCF_000786645.1 Halobacillus sp. BBL2006 | reverse complement strand
CTTTTTTGATTTTTTGTAAGCGTTTACTGAGATTGTGGAGGAAATAAAATGAAAAAGTAGAATACATAGATTGTGTGATTAAATTTCAGAAAATTAAATATGGGAGGGCGCCTATGAAAGCTCCATACATAAAGGAAGAACACGACATATTGCGCAAATCTCTGAGGAAATTTCTTGATCAGGAGGCCTATCCTTATTTTAGTAAATGGGAAAAAGAGGGCGGGATTCCTCGTTCATTTTGGCAAAAGCTTGGCAGAAATGGTTATTTGTGTCCTTGGCTGGAGGAAGAGTATGGAGGTTTTGAAGCCGACTTTGGTTACTCCGTTGTTATTAATGAAGAGCTGGAGAAAGTAGGAACAGGGCTCATCGGCATTGGTCTTCATAATGATATTGTCGTCCCGTATTTGCACACTTATGGAACGACGGAGCAAAAGAAAAAATGGCTGCCCAAATGCATTACAGGAGAAAAAATTACTGCCATTGCCATGACCGAACCCGGAGCTGGTTCTGACCTTGCCTCCATTCGTACAACTGCGGTCAAGGACGGTGATCACTATGTATTGAATGGGGAAAAAACGTTCATTACAAATGGAATCCAAGCTGATCTGATTGTTGTCGTTTGCAAAACAAATTCTAAAGCTACACCAGCCCATAAGGGGATCAGCCTCCTAGTCGTTGAAAAAGACACACCAGGATTCACGAGGGGGAAGAAGCTGGATAAAATCGGTCTTCACAGCCAGGACACGTCTGAGTTGATTTTTGAAGATGCGAAAGTACCTGCTGAGAATCTTTTAGGAGAGGAAGGTCAGGGATTTTATTATTTAATGAATCAACTTCAGCAGGAAAGACTGATTGTTGGAATTGGAGCTATCGCAGCAAGTGAACGAATGATAGATTTAACGGTTCAATACGTAAAAGAACGGAAGGCTTTCGGCCAATCCATTTCATCTTTCCAAAATACGCAGTTTACCTTGGCTGAGCTGCAGACGGAGGTAGAAATTGGGCGTACGTTTCTCGATCGGACGATTGAAGCCCACATGAACGGGGAGGACGTCGTCAAAGAAGTGTCCATGGTCAAATGGTGGACGACAGACTTAGTGAAAAAAGTAGCTATGAACTGTCTGCATCTGCATGGCGGCTATGGGTATATGGAAGAGTATGAAATTGCCAGACGGTTCCGTGATGCGCCTGTCACAGCCATTTACGCGGGCTCTAATGAAATTATGAAATCGATCATTGCTAAGAAAATGGGAGTAGTATAGGAGGAATTTGACATGAAAGAAGTGGTCATTGTAGAAGCGGTGAGGACGCCGGTGGGGAAAAGAAATGGTCTGCTTAGTCGTATGAGACCGGATGAATTACTTAGCCTCGTTCTCAAAGAATTGATTTCAAGATCCTCTATAGACGCAAATGAAGTGGAAGACGTCATCGCCGGGTGTGTGACGCAGGTCGGGGAGCAGGCCAATGATGTAGCGAGAATGGCAGCGCTCATAGCTGGTTTTCCAATAGAGGTTCCAGGGGTAACAATCGATCGTCAGTGCGGCTCAAGTCAGCAAGCGATCCATTTTGCATCACAAGCCATAGCGTGTGGCGATATGGATGTAGTTATTGCCGGTGGAGTTGAAAGTATGTCAAGAGTACCGATGTTTTCTAATATGAAAGGAACTTCTTATAGTGAGCGATTGAGTGAACAGTATGAAATGATTAACCAAGGTTTATCTGCGGAGCGTATTGCGGAGAAATGGGAGTTAACAAAACATGACTTGGATGACTACGCTGTGAAAAGCCATGAACGGGCATTGGTGGCCATCAAAGAAGGCCGTTTTGAAAAAGAGACAATGCCGATTCATGTGACAGATGAAAATGGTGATCCCGTTACGATGCGTTTAGATGAAGGACCAAGACCAGGGACCACCCTAGAGGTGCTTTCACAACTTAAGCCGGCTTTTCAAAAAGACGGACTGATCACTGCGGGGAACGCGAGTCAAATGAGTGATGGAGCTTCAGCTGTTTTATTAATGTCACGAGAAAAAGCGGAATCGCTTGGTTTACAGCCAAGGTTTCGAATCGTTGCGCGATCTGTGGTAGGTTCGGACCCAACTTTAATGTTAACGGGGCCGGTAGCAGCCACTTATAAATCTCTCCAAAAAGCCGGACTTGGCATGGGGGAGATTGACTTGTTTGAAGTGAATGAAGCCTTCGCTCCTGTTCCTTTATTTTGGATGAAAGAAACTGGGGTGGACCATTCTAAATTGAATGTCAATGGCGGAGCAATTGCTCTTGGGCATCCACTGGGTGCAACAGGTGCTAAGTTGATGATAACGCTAATGCATGAGTTAGAAAGAACCGGTAAGCGATATGGCTTGCAAGCCGTTTGTGAAGGACTTGGTATGGCTAATGCGACAGTTATTGAACGATTGGAGGCGAATTAATGAATTTAGAGGAAGTGATAGGGATTGTCTCTGGAGGGGCATCCGGGTTGGGAGAAGCGACTGTTCGAAAGATCGTTCGAAATAGTGGGAAAGCGGTTATAGCGGATCGCGATACAGAGAGAGGAGAGAAGCTTGCTAAAGAGTTGGGGAGTTCGGTTCTATTTTTAGAGGTGGATGTAACATCAGAAGACGATATTACCAAAATGCTGGACAAAGCCATCGAGCATTTTGGAAAAATAAACACGGTCATCAGCTGTGCAGGGATTGTCGTAGGTGAGAAGGTAGTGGGGCGCGATGGTCCACATAGACTAAACTCTTTTTCGAAAGTAGTCGAGGTGAACTTAATTGGAACCTTTAATATGAATCGCCTGGCTACAGAACGAATGCAGCATAATCATCCGAATGATGAAGGTGAACGCGGAATTTTTGTAAATACAGCTTCCATTGCTGCGTTTGATGGGCAAATTGGACAAGCGGCATATAGCGCCTCTAAAGGCGGTGTCGTAGGAATGACCCTTCCTATATCTAGGGAACTGGCCCGATATGGTATCCGAGTAATGACGATTGCTCCAGGGCTTTTTGAGACGCCGATGTTCAGTCAACTCCCAGAAGAGGCAAGGGAAACGTTAGGTAAAATGACACCATTTCCAAAAAGGCTTGGTCATCCCTATGAATTTGGAAAGCTTGTGTTGAGCATTATTGAAAATCCAATGCTGAACGGGGAGGTGATCCGCTTAGACGGAGCGATTCGGATGCAGGCGAAGTGATTTTGTTGGATGAGGTTCTTTTTCTATGTGACCAAAATCATAAAAAGGAGTCGATATAGGTGGGACCAACATTAAAAAGTATGTTTGAGCAGACGGTAATGAAATATGCCGATAAAGAGGGATTAGTAGATCTGCGATTAGGTACCCGATGGACTTACGGGCAGTGGGATGCAGAAGTGAACAAAGCTGCGAATGCTTTGAAAGCGTCAGGGGTTGAAAAAGGAGATCGCGTATCCACAATACTTTATAACACCGCTGAATTTGCTACGACGCTTTTTGCTTGCATGAAAATCGGTGCAATCTTCAATCCGATTAACTTCAGACTTATGGCGAAAGAGCTCGAATTCATTCTTCAGGATGCTGATCCAAAGGTTGTTGTATTTGAAAAAGCAACTGCTTCTCAAGTTCAGTTAATCGTCGACAAATTACCTGACGTAGAATTTTGGTCCATTGATGAACATAATCTCTCCTATGCCATGAACTACTATGACAAAGTGAGTGATAAAGATACGAAAAGCCCTACATGCGAACTGGATGAAAATGATCCATATGCAATTATGTACACCTCAGGTACGACTGGGCTGCCAAAAGGCGTTGTTCATACCCATCGCAATATGGTCGATCAGGCGCTGCTCATGACTGCCTGTTTACATTTGAGTGAGAAGGATCGTGGGTTGACCGTAGCGCCAATTTTTCACTGTGCCGAGCTTCATTGTGCCTTCTTTCCCCGAGTGATGATGGGGGCGACAAATGTTCTTATGCATCACTTCGATGCACCTTCAGTCATTGAGACAGTTAAGCAGGAACAAATTACTTCATTCTTCGCAGCTCCGACGATGTGGAACATGATGATTCAAGAGGAATTTTCCAAAGAGGATTTCGAAACCCTGCAAAGAGGTCTTTATGGTGGAGCACCGATGGCTCCTGCCCTCACGACAAGGCTGCATGATGCGCTTGGTGTACAGCTTGTCCAAGCGTATGGGATGACTGAAATGGGCCCTGCAATAACCGCATTAATGGAAGATGAACAAATTTCAAAAGCCGGATCTGCCGGGAGGGCGCTTTTGAACCATGAGGTAAGAGTCGTTCGAACGAATGAGCAAGGACCTGCGGAGCCCGAGGTAATATGTAAGCCAGGGGAGCTCGGTGAAATTATTGTCCGGGGACCCAGCATGATGCAAGGCTATTACAATCGTCCAGAAGCGACGGAAGAAGCGCTATATAAAGGGTGGTACCATAGCGGTGATATCGGATCATTTGATGAAGATGGGTACTTATGGGTCAGTGATCGAGTGAAGGACATGATCATTTCAGGAGGAGAGAACATTTACTCAAGGGAAGTAGAGGATGTTCTTTTTGACCACCCAGGAGTGCTTGATGCAGCTGTGATCGGCGAACCAGATGAGATGTGGGGAGAGCGGGTGGTTGCCTTCATTGTTAAAAAGAACACCAAATTGAGTGAACAAATTCTCGACGAATTCTGCACATCCGGAAATCGGCTTGCCCGCTATAAGCGACCTAGGCGATATGAATTTGTAGAAGAACTGCCGCGTAACGCGAGTGGGAAGCTTCAAAAATTTAAGCTTAGGGAACGGACGAAGGCGTTATCAGAATAAATGTAAACCTACAGCTCCTTTAAGGGTCTGTAGGTTTTTTTATGGGGGAATGGAAAAGTACTTTTCAAAAGAAGATTCTAATAAATTTTGCTTGATAATTTCTTATTTCGGTAAATCTTCCGACTGTTGAAGACTCAGTTTCGAGACTTTTATGTGCGAGGATGATGGCGGGGA
>NZ_JRNX01000352.1 GCF_000786645.1 Halobacillus sp. BBL2006 | reverse complement strand
CCCGTTATTCTACCGCTCCAAGCAGCTGCAGCTGACCGATGCGGGAAAAGCTGTGCTCGTCAACGCCATCAATGTGCTGGACGCCTTTCACAATTTGACCTCTGAACTAGGCGACATCATAGACTTGAAAAAAGGTGAAATCAAAATCGGCATCCCGCCCATCACCGGGGCCGCTTTTTTCTCAAAACTGATCAGTTATTACCGGGATCAATACCCGCAAGTGAAAATCCTGTTAAGCGAAGTCGGTTCAAAAATGATTAAGCAAGGGGTAGAGGACGGTTCTTTAGATATCGGATTGGTGTGCAATCTTCCCGTCCAATCCGACAGCTTTGATACTTTAGAAGTTATCAACGATCCGCTCATGCTGCTTGTACATAAAGAAAGTGAGCTTGCCGGCAAAACTGCCGTCGATTTGACTGAACTGAAAAATGAATCCTTCATTCTTTATCGAGAAGACTTTACCCTGCATGATCGAATTATCGAGGAATGTAAGAGTAAAGGCTTCTACCCGAATGTCGTCTGCCACAGCTCCCATCGCGACTTTATGATTGAGATGGTCGAAGCGAAAGTAGGTGTCGCCCTGCTGCCGACTCAAATCGCCACAGATATTAAGGACCGAGACATCGTGGCAATTCCACTTGAGCATTCGAGCATCAGCCTGGAGCTCGGGATGATCTGGAAGAAGAATAAGTACTTGCCGTTTTCTGTGAAGGAATTTATCGAGATGTCAAAGGAGTATGTGACGGAGGAGTAAGCTGAAAGTCTCTCGGGGACTTGGATCGAATAGCTGAAAACATTATTTGTCTTTGAATAGAAAGAAACGTTTCTTAATATCGATTATAATGAAGATAAATCACTTAAGGAGATGACTCTATGTCCTCAACAATCCGTCCCCCTTGTTAATTTATAACCGAAACAGCTGAGAGAGCTCCTCCTTTTCTCTTTGTCCAGACAGACATTGATGAAAAGGAGGAACGTTCGTGAAAAACATACGGATTTTGTACTACGTTCAATTTTTGCAAAGCTTTGTTCCCGCTTATGTCATTGAGCGTTTGTTCTGGGAAATGCGCGGCATGAACGTTGAAATGGTGGTATGGACAGAGCTCATTTATGCAGGAACCATTATCAGTACCGAAGTCCCTACCGGAGTGCTGGCCGACCGAATTGGACGTAAGCCAATGATTCAGATCGCAGCTTTCTTTGGGGTTCTTGAGTTCGCCATACTTATCGGCGCGACAGAATTCTGGCATTTCGGCCTGGCCATCTTTCTTGCCGCAATCGGAACCGCCTGCAGCAGTGGGGCTTTATACGCTTATGTGTATGACACCTTGATCGAAGAAAAAAAGCAGGACCATTTCGAGAAGCATGTCGGTTACCTGCAAGCGATCAGCACCTTGACGACGATCACCGTCGCGTTTCTCGGAAGCTGGCTGGCCGCACGATATGGGCTGGTTGAAAGTTACTGGGTTTCTCTTGCGGCTTTGAGTTTTGCCTTCCTTCTCACGCTCAGCTTATCTGAACCGAAAAGAACTCACCTTCAACAGTCAGCTGCTGCTCATTTGCAGGCATCGTTTCACTTGCTCCGCTCCCATACAGAACTTTGGATGAGCTTGATTTCAGGCATGGTCCTCGGAACTGCATTCACCTTCCTTGATGAATTTTGGCAGCTTTATATAAGAGACGCTGGCATGCCTCTGGGATCCTTCGGTTTATTTATGGCACTGTTTTTTCTCATCCGCCTTCCTGGTCAATTGTGCTCACATGTCCTAACCAAAAAATTCAAGGCGCAAATCCTGCTCCTGATCGTCTTAGCTGTTTTCACTTTAGGTTTTTTCGGCCTAACATTCTCACCTGGATGGATAGGAATCGGCCTGATTTTCGTGATCTATTTCTTCGATGGACTCGTTGAACCAGTGGTTGCAGGGTATTTGCACCATCGAATTAGTTCTGAGCAGCGGGCCACTGTTGAATCGTTCTGGTCCTTGGGTGGAAATGTGACCCTCGTTATCGTCGGTTTAGGGTTTGGCTACGTATCTGCTTCCTTCGAACTGTTAGGGGGATTCGGATGGGTCAGCGCTGTTTGCGGAATGTTTTTCTTCATCGCCTGGCATATGTACCGAGTAAAAGGATAGAGAAAGCCAGCCCCTGTGTCAGGAGACACGAGCGGCTGGCTTTTTCATGAAATCTAATGGTAAGTCTTGATTTCTAGTAAATCAGCAGCGTCAACAGCGCTACTCCGATTCCGAGAAAACCTAGCAATATACTATACGGCAGGTTTCTTAATACAATTTGATAGGGATTCATCCTTAACGCCACAGAAGTAATCGTGACGATCAATCCGTACGGAGCCGATGGTACGGTTGCGATCGCACAAGTTGCAAGCAGTACGGTCAACGTCACAGGAGGAAAAGCCCCGATTAATAACTGACTGACGCCTCCGAAAATGCCCATCGTCGCAATCGGATGGACGCCTAGTAGCGTCATTACTAGAAAAGCGGCCTGGATGAAAAGCATGATGAGAAGCGGACTCCCTTCAAGGGCGATGATTGGATCCTGCAAGTATTTCAAATAAGGTGATGCATTCAACGTTTCAGTCAAAAAGGACAGCGTCAACAGGAGAACAATGAAATTGCTCAAATGATTGGTCTTCCATTTCCACGTCGGCCAGCCGATCTGCAGGAAGCTCTTCTTCCTTTTCACGAATACGGACCATAGGTAGGCGAAAGGGAAAATCGCAATGGTGACGGCAAACAGGAAGTCCAAGTTAATGACATTCCCTAAGAACACCACAACGGATAAAAAGAGCACGAGGGCAGTAATGAACTGCGTGAGTTTCTTCTTACTTTGGTCAAATCCTTTTTCTAACGAAGAGCTCTCTTCCATCTCATGCTTGCGGAACATCACTTTTCCAATAAACGAATCCATGATGATGCCAAGAATGGAGAGAAACAGCATCCATGGCAGCACCTCTAAGTAATTGACCCCTGTAATGAAGATCGAAGTGGCGAGCAATATTTCAAGTGGACTCCACAACAGCGCCAGCGAATATCCTCTAAGAGTCGCCATTAAAATAAAGCTGTTCTTCACCTTATTTTTCACTGTTTTCAATTGTTCTTTCAACAAATCTTGTGAAATCGTCGCCGATGATAAATTCAAAAAGGCGGCCAGCGAGACCATCGTAACCTCACTCCGAACGTATAAAGCTCCCAGCCCTTTCGCGTTGCTCCCAAGCAGCGATTGGAGAAGTCTATTGTATCTCCCTGCTTTTACGACACTATTCATCCAAGGAAGCATCGATATGAGAAAAAGTAGAGCGATGTTCCCGGCGAAGAATGAGGGAATGTCCTGAAAGGTCGACTCCCCTGAAAAAAAGAAAAAGGTTCCTGCGGCTAAAAGAATGACACCGAGGATTTTGAATACACGATCGGAGCGAGGAAAACTAATCGCTGTCATCACAATTCCGAGAATACCAATGATAGAGTACAGGATTGAATTCTCCCAAAACACATGGACGATATTTAAGATGAATACAAATGAGTAAAATATGTATAAATGGTTTAACAGCTGGCGCACAATCATTCTCCTATCTGTTGGCTGAGGCATCTCAATGTTTACGAGATTTCGTCTATGGCTGCGATTAGTCAATGACCTCATCCTATACAGAAGTCGGAGAATTTTCAATGATCAAGGCTTGGATTGTCTCCTAAGAAATGAGAGTACTTATAGGGAGTGACTGTTTTCTGCGTGAAAATGCAAAGTCTTCTTTCTTATGGTACTTGTCCGTTTTCTCACTAAAAAAAGCACCTCACCTAGTAAGGAAGGCGGGCACCTGTAGATCAGCGATAGGTCATCAGAATCGTGATTAGAACGTGTTATAAATCTCATCACATTCTCCTGCGACTGGCTCATAAAAACAGTGAGCCTTATAACGCCCAACAAGACGTTGATCATACCATGTCGGCGGGCAGTCACCTTCCGGCTTAAAGTACCACAAACTATATTTGGCCGGCCAACTCCTATGTCCCTTCACATTCCTTCTTGCTAGACGTCTTTCACTTTCTCTTGCCCTTTGATAGAACATCCCATGCTGGACTGCCTCATAAGCTTTCGGCTGATAAATGACATCTGGTAAAGTACGTAGTCCTTTGAAATCAGAACAATTGGTCCTAGCCCGGTTCACAGTGACAGCCCCGACATGAAGCATGCCTAATTTCCCTTCACCGACAGCTTCTGCCCTAAGCAACCTTGCAAGGAGATCGATGTCTTTGCTAGGAGCTTTGATAACCGCTATGTGATCGCCTCCTTTATTGCCCACTCCGTTATGTATATTCAAAAGGAAGTGGGTAAATGAAGGAGAGCTTATACTAAATGGCGCTTTGAAAAAGTGTTATTCAACAATTTTTAATGGGGGCTGCTTGGATTAGCCCATATAAGATGTACAGCATCAAACATCGAGTTTTCAATTCTGTCTATATCTAACGGGGAGTCTTCAATCAGCTTTAAAATATCACGATTGATGTGACAGCCAATCCTCTTTTCAACAAGCGGATCAAATACATGCTGAAGTTTTGAGAATATACGATTCGAACTAAGCCCGTGTTCCAACAGCAATACTCGGCCATCATCCTTGCACCACTGCGATAAAAGACGCAATACTCTTTCAGGATGGGGATAAGCGCACATCGATAGCGTAGAAACGACAGTATCAAACGATTTTTTCGGTAAATCAAGTTCTTCAACATTGGCATCCATAAACTCCACTTTCCTGCCCGTCTTCCGTGCAGTTTCTTTCGCTTTTTCAATCATAGATGGGCTGAAATCTACCGCCAGAATAGAAGTGTCCCTTGGGTAGTATTGAAAATTCGTCCCCGCACCAACTGATACTTCTAAGATCCTGCCACTGGCTGAGCGAAGAAGCTTCTCCCGCCATTGATGGTCGGGAGTTTTATTCCTTGCCCGTTTTGAATACTTTTTGGCTTGCTTATCGAAAAGTTTTTTCTGTCGATTGATGTCCATGTATTCACCGCCTATAAAAAAGGAATTTTTTACATCGTGCGTTTTAGCGCATTCATACAAAATGACAAGTCAATCCTTTAAGCTGATCAGCATTTTTCATTCCTATCTCTGTACTCATCAAATTTTGTCTATCTAAAACTTAATATATAAAGGAAAGAATGAACAGAGATTTTGATCGCAACATACCCTTAGTGGTATATTGTAATCAATGAATTTTCCACAAGGACTGAATATATCATGATTTCTAAACAACAGATAACATTAGGTATTAAAGAAAACATTTTACAGTTCACTTTATTAGTTCTAATCAACTTATTCGTCGGTGCGATGGTTGGACTGGAGCGAACAATTCTCCCTATCCTTGGTGAAGAGCAGTTCGGCATAGCATCGGCCAGTGCCACCTTATCATTCATTGTTAGTTTTGGATTTTCAAAGGCCATCGTCAATTTAATTGCAGGGAATCTTGCCGATCGGCTTGGAAGAAAACAAGTCTTACTGCTCGGCTGGACATTCGGCCTTTTTGTTCCATTATTGGTGATCTTCGCTACATCCTGGTGGGTCATCGTTGTGGCTAACATCTTATTAGGATTGAATCAAGGACTGGCGTGGTCGATGACGGTTAACATGAAAGTCGATTTGGCAAAAGCGACTCAACGCGGCATCGCAGTCGGGTTCAATGAATTTGCAGGCTACCTAGGAGTTGCTCTCACAGCCGTGATTTCTGGATATGTTGCTACTACTTATTCATTGACCCCTGAACCTTTTTACATTGGAATTTTAATTGTCATCATTGGTTTTCTTCTTTCTCTATCAGCTAAAGACACGAGCGGCCATGTGAAGATTCAAGCGAATGATAAGAAAAAGACTTCTGTGAATACTAATGAGATTTTCAAATTGACGACTTGGAAAAATAAAAACTTATCCACCGCAAGCTTTGCGGGTATGACGACAAACTTGAAAGACGGGATGGCGTGGGGACTGTTTCCTCTCTTTTTCGCCACGACTGGCCTTACTGTCGGACAAATTGGTACCATCATCGCCATTTACCCTGCTGCCTGGGGATTTTTCCAGCTCTTCACAGGTGGCTTAAGTGACCGGATCGGTCGGAAGCTTCTCATCACAGTCGGAATGTGGATGCAAGCCATAGCCTTATGGTGGATTTTATTTGTAGACGGCTATGGACTTTGGTTAGCAGGAGCGGTGCTGTTAGGACTTGGAACCGCTATGGTCTATCCAACACTGATCGCTTCTGTCAGTGATGTTGCTCACCCAGAATGGAGAGCAAGTTCCATGGGGATTTACCGCTTTTGGCGAGACAGCGGCTATGCATTCGGTGCCCTCGCCGCCGGGTTGTTTGCAGACGTATTCAGCGTCGATTGGGCGATCGGTTTAGTCTCTCTTTTACCACTCGCTGCAGGATTGTTGACGGCGATACGAATGGATGAAACGTTACGATTATAAAAATGTCTTTGATGAGTCACGAAACTGAAATAAGGGTTTACAAAAATTGGATTGATCATTCGACAAATTGGATTCTCACGGAACACGAGGCACAATTCAATTCAGGAATCACTGCCATCGCTGTTTGAAAGCGATGGTATTTTTTTATTTATGACTTTTTCTTCAAGCTATCCAGGATCATAAAAAAAGCCAAAGTGAATTGGACATTTTTTGAAGAGCTCGCATTTATCTCCATATTATTCCTATTAGAGAGGTTAAACATGAAATAACGAGGCATAATAAAAAAAGTATTTTTAAAGGAGGATTCTTATGAGTAAAAACAAAAAGAGTCAGAAGAAAAACAACCCTAAAGGAACAGACCGAGGAGCTACGAATCAGAAGCTGAACGCACAGCTCGAAAACGGGCACAAAAAAGATGATGAATTGTCTGCTGCCTACATGAACAACAACACGGCAGCCATTGATGTCAACGAAGAAGAATAAAAACGCCTGGCCTCCAGTTCGCTAATATTTGATAGCGAGTTAGGGGCCAGGCACCTTTTTTATCTTCTAAGTCCTTTTATTTATGCGTTCCTCTTCAAGTTTTCCAGCGTTAAAAAATGATTTAAGATGAATTGCCGTACTTCCCAATCCTCAAATTCTTCACGTCCATCGGTGAATGTTGATTGATGATAAGTGTAGTTACCGAATTGTAATCGTTCCCCTGAGATCAACTCTTCCATCACTTTGTTCGTTTTCTCCATGTAAGTCATGCTCATCACCCTTTCTAGCAACAGTATTGCCAGAATAGCAAACTTCTATAATTGAAGTTTCTCATAAAAAAGTAACAAATAGCGGCGCAGGAGCCATCAGACTCTGTTTTACACATATACGGTTATGCTTTATTTATTTCCTCATTAGACTTTTGAAGCAACCCATTATTTATGCAAACCTCAATCAAAAGTTCTTTATATCCTACACTCTCGAACTGGATTCCAATCTGATCTCCGCCATACTCTTTAATGACACCAGTACCAAATTTCCGGTGCATAACCTCTCTACCCAGCTCAACCTCATCAAGTTGCAGCAGGCTTTCATCAGATAAATCAAGCGCAATGCTGTTACGCTTACCCGTTGAAAATTTCTCACCTGCTTGCTGAATAATCCTTCTCACATTCATTACAAAAATCGATTCCGTCACGCGTTCGTTTCCTTTGTAGTTGTAAGTTAAGAGCTCCAGGTTCGTTCTGGCTCTCGTCATCCCTACATAAAACAACCGGACGGCTTCCTCCATAGGGCCATACTCTTTGTTTCGATAGCTCTCCATATCGTCCTTCGAAGGAACAACCCCATTAATAAGGTCGATCATATACACTTTGTCGTACTCCAGCCCTTTTGCACTATGAAAAGTAGTTAGAGTAAGCGGGCTTTTATTCTTATTGAATTTCGACGTCTGTATCAGCTTCTCAAGCTCCTTCAAGCGATCTGCAAAGCCTTTCAGCGAACCAAGTCCTTCGGCGATCTTTTCCAGGGTGTCCAGAATACTGAACAGATGTTCCGCATTAAATCCGAACTTCTCACACATCTTTTGGATGGCCCGGTCGTAACCGAGCTTTTCTCGAATGGTACGTAGCGCTTTATCCGGATTCATCTGATTAATATCTTTGAAAAGCTTCTCCGCTTTAGGCAATGCCTTTTGCTGATACGATGGAATATCACTGTCGAGCAGCGTTTCAAAAACGGATGCTTTGCTGTTTTTCTTTTTCAAAAAAGCGATTTGCTGCTTCGAAATATATGCATTGAACTTCGTATGAATTCTTTCCAGGACATCGACGCGTCCATTATTATAGGAAAAGCGCATGAAGTTCAGCATGTCTTCAACGATCCAA
>NZ_JRNX01000351.1 GCF_000786645.1 Halobacillus sp. BBL2006 | reverse complement strand
TAGCGGATGAAAAGAAGAAAAATAAAGCGAAATTAAAAGAAGCTATGGAAAATGATAGCTTGAAAAATGGTAAAGGAAATAAATTAGGACAAGCAGATACTCCTAATTCTGTCGAAGAAGAAGCTTATGACGGGGAAATGCGTACGGATAAAGTTCTAGTCTTACTTGTCGATTATCCGGACAAGCCTCACAATACCATGACTGCGGATGAGACAGACATGTACTATGACGGGGAAGATGCATATTCTCGTGAACATTATCAGGACATGTTGTTCGGTGATGGAGGCTGGACTGGTCCAGACGGAGAAACTTATGATTCTATGAAACAATATTACGAGCAGCAATCAGGCGGTAGTTATTCTGTCGAAGGGGAAGTAGCTGGATGGTACACAGCGAGTCAACCAGCAGCTGCTTATGGCGGCAACTATCCTACGGAAGACGATAGTGATGTCAATGCTCGTGGATTAGTAAAAGAAGCACTGAAAGCTGCTGCTGCTGATCCAAAAGTAAATATCGCTGATTACGACCAGTGGGATCGCTACGACTTAGATGGTGATGGAGATTATCTTGAAGCAGACGGTCTTGTTGACCACTTGATGGTTATCCACTCTGGTGTTGGTGAAGAAGCTGGCGGCGGATCTCTAGGATCTGACGCGATCTGGTCTCACCGTTGGAATCTTGGTGGAGTAACTCCAATTGCAGGAACAGAAGCAACGGTCGGTTATTGGGGCGGTTCAATGGCGGCTTATGACTATACGATTGAGCCTGAAGATGGAGCAGTTGGTGTTATGGCACACGAATTCGGTCATGACCTAGGTCTACCAGATGAGTATGATACACAGTACTCTGGAGCCGGTGAACCGGTAAGTTACTGGTCTATCATGGCAAGCGGAAGCTGGGCAGGAGATATTCCTGGATCTATGCCAACAGGATTCAGTCCTTATGCTAAAGAAATGCTGCAAGCTTCAGCAGTTGTCGATAGCGAAGGCACAGAAGGAAACTGGTTATCTGGAACAGAAATTAATGTTGAGGATGTTGACCAAAAAGGCCTTCAATTTTTGCTTGATGAAGCAGCAACCAAAGGTACAAACAATGACGTAGTAAAAGTCAATCTTCCACAAAAAGAGACAGTAATCAACGAGCCGGCAAGCGGTGAGTATGAGTACTTCTCTGGAAGTGCAGATGATTTACACAATTACCTTACTAAAACGGTTGATTTGACGAATGCTACATCTGCTGAGTTTAATTTCAAAGCTTGGTATGACATTGAAAAAGATTGGGATTACGCCTATGTAACGGTTGATGGTGAACCAATCGCCAGCGACATTACAACAAATGAAGACCCATATGGTTCTAACTTAGGTAATGGTATCACTGGTTCATCCAATGGCTGGATCGATGCTTCCTTTGATCTTTCTGACTACGCAGGTCAAGAAGTAGAAGTAGCGATTGAATATGTGACAGACGGCGCGGTTTCTAACCCGGGTCTGTATGCGGATGACCTTTCCATCGTTGTCGACGGTGAAGAAGTGGTGTTTGACGATGCAGAAGGCGATGCTAAGTTTTCTCTTGATGGATTCACGAAAAATGATGGTATCAAGCGCTCCGAACACTACTACCTGCTTGAATGGCGCAGCCACAACGGTGTTGATGAAGGTCTTGCCAATATCCGCCGTGGTGACAGCTTGATGACATTCGATGAAGGTCTTGTCGTCTGGTATGTAGACAACCAGTACTCTGAAAACTGGACAGGCGTTCACCCTGGAGATGGTTTCCTAGGTGTCGTGGATGCGGATCAGAAGATTAACGAATGGAGCGATGGCTCTGTAGCTAATACTCGCTATCAAGTTCACGATGCTGCATTCAGCCTGGAGAAAACTGAGAAAATGTACTTGGATTACACTAATCTTCTAGGTGTAACTATGAAAGATAATTATACGAAGCGCACACCGTTATTTGATGATAGCGCAGACTATTCGAACGAAGGTCTTGTCGACGCTGGACGTGACGTCCCAGAATACGGTTTGAAATTCCGGGTTACTGGTCAAAGTGTAGATGGCACAGTCGGTAAAGTTTTGATCTTTAAATAAGACCACGTAAAAAGCCTCTGCTATGCAGGGGCTTTTTTTGATGCTTTCGATTCACATTATTAGGTGATAAGTTCCATAAATGTTATAGTTTAATAGAATTGAAATCGGTCTTAGGGGTTGCTTATGTGAAAAAAGTAGGAATTGAATTGTTGGTAGTTTTAATGGTTGTAAGTTTACTAGTTCCTTCAAATGTATTAGCTGCAGAAGGGGAATGGAGTAATTCCATGCAATCGGTTCATGTACAAAAAGAAAGCGGAAAACGAGCTTTTTCAAGTCGTTCGGTAGAGAACCAATTGAAAGAGACTTACATGAAAAATGAAAGTCGTAATCTAAAAACTTACTCAAAAGAGGATTTGAAGCGGTCGCTCAATTACAGAAAACCAAAAGATTATCAATCTAGCAGTTTATCAGATGTTAACTTAAGTGACGTGCACGACCGCAGAATCTTACTGAAAACGAATGGACAAGATAAGATCCTTTTTAAAGATTTAAAAGTAGAAAAGATCGCCACTCCTAAAGCATTAGCTGAACGAGATTATCAAATTGTAAAAGTACCAGAAGATGTTGATTATAACAAAAAGCTGCAGGAAATTAGGAATCATAAGGCTGTAAAGATGGCTGATCCTGAATACATAAAAGAAACTTCATACATCCCTTCCGACTCCTCTTACGACGAACAGTGGTATTTAGATAAGCTTGATATGGAACAGGCTTGGGACAATCAAAGAGGTTCGGGCGATGTTACCGTGGCTGTGTTGGACTCAGGGGTGAACGCCAAGCATCCTGATTTACAGGGGAGGGTGTTACAAGGCTTTGATTTTTCCAATGGGGATGGTGACCCTAGTGATGATAATGGCCATGGTACACATGTCGCAGGGTTGATTGCAGCAAACGAGGATCAATCCGGAATCGTCGGCGTCGATCATAAGACGAACATTCTTCCTGTAAAAGTGATGAATAGAGATGGAGAAGCAAGTTTAAGCAGTATCCTTAACGGTGTTTATTACGCTATGGATCAGGGTGCGGATGTTATCAACATGAGCTATGGATCTTACCAAGCTAGCGATGCAGAAATAGATGCCTTATGGGATGCTTATAACGAAGGAATTGTGCTGGTAGCAGCTGCAGGAAATGAGTCAACAAATGACCGGCTGTATCCTTCCGCTTATCTGCCTGTCATCAGTGTTGCCGCAACAGATCGATATGATAACAAAGCAGATTTTTCTAATTTTGGTGCGAGCATCGATGTGACCGCGCCAGGCCAAGACCTTTATAGTACAAGTTATTATGGTGGATATCAAACAGGGAGCGGAACCTCTTTTTCTGCTCCGCTAGTGAGCGGTGTGGCAGCTCTTTTAAAAGCTGAATACCCTGATTGGAGTCCGCAGCAAGTCGAGTATGCCCTGGAGTCTAGTACTAAAAAACTATCCTCAGGCGTATGGAACCCATTGGATGGGTACGGGCTGGTGAACGCAAATCTTGCACTAAAAGCTGCGAGTCCATCACTCTCGGGAGACGCTGGGAATTGGTTCGATGAAGCCGAGCCTCTTAAGTCTACTCAAAACCAGGCATTCGAAATGCCGGGAGATGAAGATTGGTACAGCTTCCGCCTAGATTCTCCAACAACGGTAAACCTGGAGCTCAAAAATGTTTCGACTCCGATCGATATCGTCGGGCTGCTTTATAAAGATGATGGAGATACATTTTCTCAGCAACTCGTAATGGATAACAATTCAATGGGTGAATCTGAAACCTCTACCACTGATTTAGCAGCAGGAACTTACTATTTTAGGGTGGTAGATTACGATAGTCATTGGTCTAGTGAAGCCTATTCACTTACTTTTACCAAAGCGTATGACGAGAGTGATGACCCAGGGGTCACGGATGAAATTGAACCGAATGACACGATCGGGTATGCGGACTTTCTTTCGTTCGGGTCCATTGGAAGAGGGTACTTCCAAACGTATCAGGATTATGATGTATTTGAAGTCGAACTTCCCGAACCCGGCCGTTTAGCGATCACTACGGCAACGAGCAAATACGCAGCTGATAATGAACCTCTTGCTTTGTTACTTGACTATAATGGAGAAGTCATGGAAGTGGCGGATGTCGTTGGTCTCGCAGATGAGGATCTTAAGTATAATGTTGAAACGTTCAATCAAGTCTCATCAGGCACCCACTATGTTGTATTGGCGAATTATTATGAATACGCGGATCCAAACCCGTACGTCTTTTCGGTCGACTACGTTGATGAACCTCTTCAAGTCGATCCGCCGGAATCGAACTATGCTTCTGGAGAATACGAACAGTCCATCCGTGTACAATTAAGTGCACCGCAAGAAGAAGCATCGATTAAATACACATTAGATGGCACTACTCCAGATCTGAATCATGGAAAAGAATATACGGATTCCATTTTGGTCGAACAAGATACGACGATTAAGGCTGTATCCATTATAGATGGTGTGAAGAGTGATGTAAGCACGTTCTTTTATATGATCTCTGAAACACCGAAGAGTTTTCCGGACGTAGTAGGACAGTGGGCGGAGGAAGAAATCAATTACTTGGTCAGTAAAAACTTGATCAATGGATATCCGAATGGTAATTTCGGTTTTCACGACAAAATTACTCGAGCGGAAGCAGCAACCATCATCGTTCGTGAAATGAACCTGCCATTGGAGTCCTCCAATTTTGAAGATGTCTCCTCTTATCATTGGGCAGATAAATATATCGGTGCAGCTGCAAAGAATGGATTCATCACAGGCTATAGTAAGGATACATTCAAGCCAGATGCGTCATTGAGCCGTGAAGAAATGGCTGCCATTCTAGTCAGAGCTTATCAACTGAGCGGGACAGGCAACGTTTCTTTTCCGGATATGAAAACTGACCACTGGTCTTATCCATTTGTTGAAAAATTGGTTGCTAACCAAATCACTAATGGTTATCCTGATGGGACATTTAAGCCGCAAAACAATATTCAGAGGTCCGAATTCGCTGTTATGGTTGCCCGTGTATTAAATGAAGACTATCGTCCTTGAACAAACAAAAAGGCTTCCCTGAATATGGGGAAGCCTTTTATGATATAGATTTCTTATTGAAGTTCTTGCAGGAACAAATCAATCACTTTAGCACTTTGTTGACGAGTGGCATCACCAAATGGTTCGAATGTTGTTTCATTATGTCCTTGCATAAACCCAAGGGAGTAGACGTCTTGAATTGCATTAAGCGCTTCGCGGTCAACATTATCAAGGTCTGTGAATGGCAAGTTGTTCGTACCGCCGACCGTCGTACCCGTTTGTTTTTCATAAGCACGCTTGATCATCAAAGCCATTTCGTTACGTTCTACTTCCATGTTAGGACGGAACGTATTGTCTTCGTGGCCTTTGATCAATCCATTCTCATACGCAGCGTTAATCGCTTCTTGCATGTCCTCTCTTACATATTTCAGATCAGAGAAAGGAGCTTCTTCTGTTGCTTCTAAGCCTAGGCCGCGAACAAGCATGGCAGCAAATTGTAAGCGAGTCAGCGTTTTCTTAGGTCCGAACATATCTTCCGTCATTCCATTGACGATCCCATGGCCGTAAAGGCGTTCAATGTGATCGTATCCCCAGTTGTCACGACTGACATCTGTGAATGGAAGATAAATATTTACACGGTTTTCATCACCCAGGTTAATAGGGGAATTCGCTTTGATGTAGCTCTTCATGATCTCTTCAAGAGCTCCGTATTCATTAATTAATTCAGTATCAGGGAACATCGTATAGTCGTCTCCACCTGCAGCTAAGAAGTCATTCGTAGCTACGGTGTATTCTTTCTTAAGATCGACTTTTTCTCCTTGAATCATCAAGTCTTTCACACGATTTCCTTTTTCAGCTTTAGGGTCGATAGAGAACGTCATACCTGCTACGTGAGGGAATGCACCTTTTGTCGCAGGGTAATCGCTCACTCCGTGCTCAAGTGCATCCTTGACAGTCTGTCCTGTCATTTTCTTTGTAACAAGGTAGTTGCCGAATGGAGATACATTGATGATTTCACCCAATGTGATCTCACCTTTGTTGATGGAGGCACGGATGCCGCCGCCATTTGTAATCGCAAGGTCTGCATCTGATTCTTTAAGCATTGCGTTTGTGATCAGGTTACCAAGGTTCGTTTCGCTTGTTCGAACGGATCCGCGTTCACCGTTAAGGATAACGTCAGAACTTCCAACGACCTCGGACATGATTTCATCCTGCTCAGCTTCAATATCAGTGATGACATCTTCCATTTCTGGGTCTTTTTTAGTGTCTGCTGCTTCTTCTTTTGTAATACGAGAAGGTGTGATGCTAGTTAAGTTCTTATCTGCATCAAATTCAAGATCTACGATGCCGAGGTTTTTTGTATATTCCCCTGCACTGACAATCATTGTTTCGGTACCATTGTCATTTGTGTGATCAACTGTGTGGCTGTGACCATCAACAATCAGGTCAATGCCTTCTACATTATTTGCCAGCTTGATTGAAGTTTCTGTGCTGGAAGCATCTGTTCCTAAGTGAGTAAGGGCGATGACCATGTCCACATTTTCTTCTTCACGAAGCTGTTTGACCATAGCTTTTCCTTCTGCAACGATATCTGTAAATTCAAGTCCTGTAATGTTGTTCGGGTTAGTTTTGTAAGTGGTTTCTGGCGTAGTCAGACCGAACACTCCGATCTTAATGCCGTCAACTTCTTTAATGAAGTGAGTGTTTAAGAATTGATTATTTGTATCTTCATGACGGATATTAGCACTGATGACAGGGAAGTCTGCCATATCTCTCAGTTCAAGAAGGCGATCCTGACCATAGTTGAAGTCATGGTTACCTGCTGCCATTCCATCATACTCAAGCTGGTTCATAATATCGACGATGCTTGAACCTTTTTCAAGTGTAGCAAATGGTGTTCCGTGGAAGGTATCTCCTGCATCCAAGAGTAAGGTATTCGGGTTTGCTGCTCGTTTATCCTCCGCCAATGTCGCTAATTTTGAAAAGCCCATTCCATCGTAAGGCCCCTCGAATACACGACCATGTGAATCATTGGTATGTAGGATAGTGATTTTCGTGGTATCGGCTGCAAATACTGAACCATTCATAGTACTGAAGCCGGAAAGGGCCAAAAGGACGACAAATAGAGCTAAGGCACTTTTCTTAAGCATGTGCACTAAAATTTCCTCCTTGTTATGTTTAGTTTTTCCAACAGTTCCTATTATAATCTATGAAATCGATTCATTACACCAGATTAGTAGATAATTTTACAAAATAATTACAGAATCTATAATTTAACTGTTAAAATGTGCCCTTATTGAATTTTGATAGATTAATTTCAGAAATGAATAAATTGGACCATAAAAGTTATTCAGTATAAGTGTAATATTATGGAATAAAGGGATTATAAATCGTTCATTGTTTGAAAAAAGTTCTCTTTCTATGAGCGTAGCTAAGCCTTCTCGGTCTAACAATTTGCGGGATCTCAGCAGTACAAAAATTCTAAAGGGGTCTCTGCTTAAAGGGGGAATATAAAAGAATAATTAACAACCCTATTCAAAAAGTGGAGTCGAAGATTATAGTGAACACCCTCAATTAGATGTAGCTGCCATCGAATATTATCTATGAAACTAGCTTTTAAAAGGCTTCATGAAAACAAGGAGGAATCACATTGAAAGTCACAGGTTCGACGATTTTTTCTTTAGCTCTTATGTTTTCTGTTTTTTCTGGTACGGTAAGTGCATCAGATTCTTTTCAGGATGTCGATCAAGTCCCATGGGCAGATGAAGAAATTGAGTATTTAAGTGAACAGGGTATTATTCAAGGGTATGGCGATGGTCAATTTGGACCGAAGGACAACGTGACTCGTGCTCAAGCGGCACTTATGCTTGTCAATAGTCTCTATCCAGATGCGAAAGCGGATCAAGCACCTGAGTTTAAGGACGTTTCTAATGGCAGCCATTATTCTAATGCTATCGCTGTCGCCAATGAAAAAGGATTGGTCGAAGGATATCCGGATGGAACATTCAAACCTTCAGCTCCAATTACGAGGGCGGAGGCAGCCGTTATCATTGATAATGCTTACGGTGTTGAAAGGGCAGATGATTCGGTGGACTTCAGCGACATAACTTCTCTTGACTGGGCAAAAGGATCAGTACTTGATTTATCTTCACAGCATATTATCAATGGATATCCCGACGGCTTATTCAAGCCGAACCAAAGCATTAATCGAGCTGAATTCTCCGTGACGCTGGCAGCTACGATGAACCATACGTTCATAAATGAATCAGAACGTCTTGCCGGGTTCAGTAACCACGAATTGTCGGCATTTGAAAAGCGAGTGGTGGAATTGACGAATGAAGAAAGAACAAGCCAAGGATTAGAACCGCTGGCTATTGACACGTCTCTTTCTCGGGTCGCCCAATATAAATCACGGGATATGATAATAAATAGTTATTTTGCACATGAATCCCCTACATATGGTTCGCCGTTTGATATGATGGGGGAATATAACATTACGTATCAAAGTGCAGCAGAGAATATTGCTGCAGGGATGAGGACACCAGAAGGGGTAGTGAATGCTTGGATGGATAGTCCAGGTCATAGAAAAAACATTTTAGATGGTGATTTGACGCACATCGGTATCGGATATGTCGAGGGAGGCCCCTACGGACATTACTGGACGCAAATGTTTATACAGAAATAAAGAGAAGCTGCTGAGGTCTGAACCTTAGCAGCTTCTTTTAGGTATGGGATCTCTGAACAGGGTATAGTAATGAGTAATACGTGGATATTGGAAGGTGAAGTACATGTCTGAACCGAATTTTTATAAAGGATGCTTATGGGGAACGTTGATTTCGATTCCATTATGGATCATTGGATTGTTGACGGCGTGGAAATTTTTAAAATAACCCCTATCTTTTTTAGCTGCTCAACCGTTTATAAGGGTGAGAGGTTTGGAAAGGAGTAGAAGGATGAACCGGTTAACCGTCATAAAAAAACAAAGCGAACACCAACTTCCGGAAAATTGGTGGGAACAATTGCAGCGGTATGGCTTATTTTTATCTAAAGATCGATGGGATGGAGAAGACTTAGCGCAGGAGGCCGTTATAAAAGCCCTTCTTAAGTACCCAAAAAGCGAATGGTCAATGGCCCTCTTGAAGAAAGTGACCTATCACGCATGGGTCGATAAAGTTCGTAAACAACAAAAGGAGGAACTCCTCGAATCCGTAGAAGAGCGAGAGACAACGGAAGAACGGAAATTAGATGAAGGCATCGTTGAGCACCTGTTGACTCAGTTGACGGCAAAACAGGCGATCATTTTCTTTTTGAAAGAAGCCTTTCAATACAAGGCGCACGAATTAGCTGATTGCCTCGGTATGAGTGAAGAAGCGGTGAAGGGTGCTTTGTTGCGGGCGCGGCGAAGGCTTCAAACGGATGAAATCCGATCGATTCAACCTGTGAAAAAAGAGATCTATGATACTTTGCATTCCTTATTTTTAGAGGCCTTAAAGGCTAATGATCCAACCCATTTGCTGCAAGTCATACTAACGCTTGAAGAGTTTCCTTCTACGAAGAAATCCTTTTCCAAAAACCAGAGCTTCTCTCCTATGTGTATAGCTGCTTAGGATTCAGGAGGTTTCACGATGGCAACGATTCCGTATGTCATTGAACAAGTGAAAAATGGTGAACGTTCCTATGATATTTTTTCCCGGTTATTGAAGGACCGTATTGTTATATTAGGTGATGAAATTAATGACCAAGTCGCAAACAGTATCGTCGCTCAACTGCTATTTTTATCTGCAGATGATCCTGAAAAAGATATCTCTTTATATATTAACAGTCCAGGCGGTTCGACATCGGCCGGCTTTGCAATATTCGATACGATGAAGCATATCAAGCCTGATGTACGAACGATCTGTACGGGAATGGCAGCTTCTTTTGGTGCCGTTCTGTTACTGGCAGGGGAAAAAGGGAAGCGCTACGCTTTGCCGAACAGTGAAGTGATGATTCACCAGCCGCTCGGAGGTGCAAAAGGTCAGGCGACCGATATTGAAATTTCCGCACGACGGATCTTAAAGCTGAAGGACCAGGTCAACCAAATCATTGCTGATCATACAGGGCAGCCGGCTGATAAAGTACGCGAAGATATGGAGCGCGATTATTTTATGAGCGCCAAAGAAGCCAAAGACTATGGCATTATTGATCAAATTTTGTGATAGATTGGGAAATATAACCACCTCAGGTCATCCAGATTTTGGATGACCTGAGGTGGTTTTTTATTCCATTTAACAACATTGACAGAAATTTAAGAAAGCGGTTACAATTTAAGTAGTTATTAGTTATGAGATGTGGTGAATTAGATGACGCAAAAAATTCAAATTGGCAAACTGGCTATGCTGGTGGCTTCTCTCACCCCTGATGAGCTTGAGCCTTTTACAGCTTCGCTGGAAGAAGTTCAGTATTGTCAGGGAAAAGCAGGCTCTATGGATATTCAGAAGGTGATTGCAGCCGTAGAAACAGCGGCCAAACGAAATGGCATCATTTCTCAAGATGTGTACAGGGAAACACACGCCTTGTACCATGCGATTTTAGAGTCGCTTGAAGGTGTGATGCGCGGCCAGCTTGGTATCGGCAATATGATGCGCACCGTTGGACTGCGGTTCGCTATCGTCCGCGGCGAGCCTTATGACCGCGAAGAGGAAGGCGATTGGATT
>NZ_JRNX01000350.1 GCF_000786645.1 Halobacillus sp. BBL2006 | reverse complement strand
CAAAACGCTCACTATTCCCCGCAACCGGCAAGGAATTCAGGTAAACTGGAAACCATGCTTTTTCTTTCACTTGATACAAAAGCTGTGAAATTTCATTGGCAGGAACCATATTGACGTGAGACATGCCAGATCCGTCGCGCAAACGCATCGTATCAGCATCGACTCCGTTTTCCCTTAAGAAATATTCTACGACTTCCAATCCTTTATCCCAGCTGCCCTCATCATGAACCACTTTCCCCATCTCTTTCACTAGAACTTCGGCATGACCATTATTGCTGAGTTTCATAAATGGAATAAATAGCTTTTCCAATGGAATGGACTCCTTCGAAACAAGCAATTCAGCGGTTTTTGGTGTTTTTCCATCTGTTGCAGTTTTTCCTTTGACTTTGATTCCTTCCTTTTCTAAAGACTGACGGAACAGGTTTAGAGCAAGTCCTGTCGGTTCAGAAACAGCTATCCAGGATCGTGACCGGCTCCCATCAACAGGGATAGTGCCCTTAACGACAATTTGATTGGTCCCATGTTTACGCTCAATGGATATATCTTTTGACTGGTCTGAGTTGACCGTTTTTGCTTCATTGACAATCTCTACGTAATCGTTTTTCGGAGTCACTTGAATTTCAGCGAGTTCTCCCGCAGTATCTGATGGATATGCAGCGACGATAACGGTTCCTGCGTCATAATCCTCATTTGGTGCAGCTGTTAGCGCTGAAATTTGAGAGCCAGTATAGTTCGTTTCGTCATTCCAAGCGATATCCTCGGATAAAGGAATATCGTCATACCACGAATCATCAGCAATCAGATTCCCTTTTACTTCACGAATTCCAGCTTTTTGTAATGACTTGGCCATCGCCTCAAAGTCTTCAACCATTAAAGTGGGATCGCCTTTCCCCTTCAAATATAAATCCCCATGGAGCTTATTGCCTTTAACCTCACCATCAGCTAATACTTCAGTTGTAAATGTATAATCCGGTCCAAGGGTTTCAAGCGCAGCAGCAGCCGTCAGCAACTTCATATTAGAAGCGGGTTCTAAGCGAATATCTGCATTATTTTCATAAATCAGTTCTCCACTCTCCGCCGAACGTATACTTACTCCTGCCACAGCACCTTTCAAGTTCTCATCACTCAATATTTCACTGATTTTAACCTTTAAAGCAGCATGTTCAGATGAAGCATTCACTTGCGGGGCATCATAATCTTGGTAGGGGCTCAGCATTAACAAGACAGCAAAGAACAGAACAACCATCTGCTTACTCTTCATTGAAAACATTTTATGTAACTTCCTCCTTGAAAATCAGGCTACTTAATACAATAGCGAAATATTCAAACTATTATAATTATTTCCTGTTTATCAATTACAAAACAGACCGTTAGTAGGAGTTTTTGATACTTAGGAATTGTTAATCCTAACTTTCGAAAAAAATCCTGTGTTTCGACAATCACCCCAACACCAGTCCTCAGAGCTGAGTTGATTGCCAAGTTCGGTATGGTCATTGCCCAGGGAATTCAAATGATCGGTATGTTTTCTATATAATCACTGAAGAATTACTCTACAAAATATATCAGTTATGTAAAAAAAGAGAGGAACCAACCTCTCCTTATTTTTGTCTTAACAACCTCATACTGTTGAGGATGACTAGAAGAGCAGCACCCGTATCACTTAAAACAGCCATCCATAAGGTTAAATAACCCGGGAATATTAAGATCAACGCTGCCAATTTAGTAATCAAAGAAAACCAAACATTCTGCTTAATGATTTTCAAGGCTCTCCGACTCAAACGGATCGTATGCGGAAGTTTCTCCAAATTATCCGCCATAAGTACAATGTCGGCGGTCTCCATGGCTGTGTCAGTTCCAGCACCACCCATGGCAATTCCAAGATCAGCTGTCGCAAGGGCCGGAGCATCATTAATTCCATCACCGACCATCGCCACACTCTTACCTTCATCCTGTAGCTCTTTTACTGCAGACACTTTGTCTTCAGGTAACAACTCAGCAAAGTAGCGATCAACACCAGTTTTGGTCGCAATTTTCTTCGCTGTTCCTTCATTATCCCCCGTCAACATTACCATTTCTCCCATCCCAACTTGCTTGAGCTTTTGAATGGATTGAACAGTAATATTACGAATGGTATCAGCTACAGCAATGAGACCTAAAACCTCCGTTCGAGTACCTATCACTACAAGCGTGTTTCCGTTTCCTTGTAATGAATCAATGCGATCTTCGATTTCTATAAGAGAAACCTCCATGTCTTTAAATAACTTAGGATTACCAGCAAAGTATTCCATACCGTTAATCGTAGCCTGCGCACCTTTACCCGCAATGGCTTTAAAGGCTTCCCCTTCCTTGGTAGGAATGCTTCGTTCATTTGCATAAGTGATAATGGCTTGAGCGATCGGATGAGTTGAATGCTCTTCAATGGTACGTGTAATGCTGATGAGCTCTTCTCTATTGTTCTGTAGAGAAATTACTTTTGCAACTTTTGGTTTACCTTCTGTAAGGGTCCCCGTCTTATCAAAAGCAATCGCTTGAATGGCTCCTGCCTTTTCTAAGAAGGTGCCTCCTTTGATGAGGACTCCAGTTTTAGCTGCATTACCAATAGCAGATACAATGGCCACTGGTGTGGAAATGACCAACGCACAAGGACAAGCTATAACTAATAATACAAGACCTTTATAAAGCCACTCTCCCCATGATCCGAACCCAAATAATGGTGGTGCCACCATTACAAGAAGAGAAAGAATAAAAACAATAGGGGTGTAGACACTTGCAAAGCGATCCACGAATGCTTGGGTCGGGGCTTTCTTCTCCTGAGCCTCTTCCACAAGATGGATGATTTTTGCAATCGTGGTATCTTCCACTAATTTTGTTACCTTTACTTCTAAGGATCCACTTTCATTGACTGTACCTGCATAAACCGTATCTCCCTGCTGTTTATCGACTGGTAAGGATTCTCCAGTGATGGGAGCCTGGTTGATACTGGATGTACCTGTTAAAACTTCTCCGTCCAGAGGAATTTTGTCTCCAGGTTTGATGACGATAATATCATTGACTCCTACCTCTTCTACTGATTTTCGGATAAGTTGGTCTCCGGACTTAACAGTAGCTTTTGATGGAGTCAGGTTAATTAGACTTCGGATCGATTCTCTTGTACGCTCAATCGACCTGCTTTGTAATGTGTTCCCTAAGGCAAATAGCCATACGACTGTTGCTCCTTCAAACCACTCTCCAATAAGGGCTGCCCCAATGGCTGCAGAGGCCATGAGAACATTCATGTCTAAGGAACCACTTTTAATGGCGTAAAAAGCGCTTTTCGCTGGTTTATATCCCCCAATCAGGATAGATGCGGCATATAAGGCCGTAATTAACTCAGGCGTTACGCTGGTAAAAGAACCTATAAAACCAAGAGCCAGGAATATTCCAGATATGGTGGTGGTCGAGACTCCTTTTTTCTTCTTATTAGAGGTTGCTTCTTTCTGGTTACTAATAGAGGCATCAAAACCTGCTCTTTGAACTTCTTTTATAATAGCTTTTTGGTTCGTGGTATGATCAATTTGCATTTTTCCTGTAGAAAAATTCACATGGACCTCTTGTACATTAGGATTCTTGCTCAGGTGCTTTTCAATGGTCATTGCACAAGAACCACAATCCATCCCTTCGATTTTATACGTTTGCATATTTTTGGTTTTTCCTAAAGGTTCAGCTTCAAAGCCTAATTTGCGAACCTGGTTAGGAACTTCATCGTACACAGAGCGCTCATCGGCACCTACAGACATTTTCCCAGTACCATAATTAACTCGAACCGATTGAATTCCTTTAGTCTTTCGTAACCCTTTCTCAATGGTTGCTGCACAAGAAGGACAGTCCATTCCATTAATTTTGTATTCCAAGTTTTTTTTCCCTACTGGCTGACTATTCCCCACATACACTTGTTCGTTTTTAATTTCTCTCGTACTACAACAGGATGAAGTGATTCCTGTATGTTCTTCTTTCGTGTTTGTATCATTTCCACAACATGTTGATGTAAAAGATACTTCTTTCGTCCCTTCCTCAGAGCAGCAAGAACTTGTTTTTTCTGTTTCATTTAATTCCAGCTCCTCATGACTAGAGCAACAACTGGATGATGCTTCTTTTTCTATACGACTCATTAGTGTGCCCCCTATCTATTCAAGTCAACGTCTTTGGAGTGTAGTAAAGCCATCGAAACTAACTGGTGGACATGATCGTCAGCCAAAGAATAGAAAACAAGCTTACCTTCTTTGCGATATTTGGCTAACTTCATGTTGCGTAATAACCTTAAATGATGAGAAGCCGTGGCCGTCGTTGAGCCAATGATATTTGCCACATCACAGACACAAAGTTCCTTTTCTAGAGTTAAGGCATACGCGATTTTCATTCGTGTAGCATCCGATAAAGCTTTAAAAATTAATTCTACGCCTTCCACTTTCTCGATTTCCGGCTGGACTCTTTGAACAAGCGATTCATCGTAACAAAACGTATCACATGTATCTTTATTCGCCTTTTTTATTACCTTTTCACTCACTATGCTCACCTTCATTCTAATAATTATTTGAATATTTGTTTATAGTGTATGATCCTTACACTTCCAAGTCAACAAAAACATTCAAATAGACATTTGAATGAAAAGAAGAGACATCATTTCTGAAGTCTCTTCTTTACTGGGGCTATTTCTATTGCCTTTTACTAAAACTTAGAAATATGGTGGATTGTCAACACGATACTAGACAATTTTGTTATGGTGTTTCTTCTTGAATTCTATGGGGATTAAGCAGCTTAGCGTTCCGTGAATGCGGATGTGATTGTACCAGTGGACATAATCAAATAAGGCCAGATTCAAATGTTTCTCCATAGACAAACTCTATCTTAATCAATTTATATGTAGCTTCAACGACCGCATTATCATAAGGGCAGCCCTTTATGCTCAGAGAATGATCAATTCCAAACGTTTCGAGTAACTCTTTGATCGCTTGATTCTTAAATTCACTTCCGCGATCAGTATGAAAAAGCTTTATTGCTCCCCTACGGATAACCCCCCCATTTTGAGGAATAAAAGAGACTATCTTATCAATAATAAGGAAAATACTTTTTATCGGAAGGGGCGGGTGTGATGAAGAAGTTATTGGTGATAGGGTTAACTTTATTATTTTCTCTAAATATCCTTACTGGACCAATCAGTGTTGAAGCTACAACGAACGAACAATACATTAGCCAAGCAGAGGTGAAATTCGAAAATGATTTTAGGAGGCTCTGGATTGATCATGTTTTGTGGACAAGTAATTATATTACAAGTGCCACTACAGCAGGAGCTGAGGATCAAAAACAGGTATTAGAGAGGTTGCTTAAAAATCAGGAGGATATCGGCAATGCTATAAAGCCAGTCTACGGAGAGAGCGCAGGGAACAAACTTACGGAATTGCTTAAGGAGCATATTGTTATTGCCGGAAAGATGGTAGATGCTGCTAAAAACGGAAATGAAGCCAAGGTGAATCAGCTCAACAAAGAATGGTATAAAAATGCCGATGAAATAGCAGCGTTTCTAAGCGGAGCTAACCCTCATTTAAAAAATGAAGATCTAAAAAAACTTTTATATATGCATCTTCAATTAGTTACAGATGACTTAGTAGCA
>NZ_JRNX01000035.1 GCF_000786645.1 Halobacillus sp. BBL2006 | reverse complement strand
CCCGCCATACTTGTTGGTTTGTTCGCCCTTATCGGACTCCTTGTGCAACGAAAGAATACAGGCGATGTGGTTTCAGGAACACTTAAAACAATCATGGGCTTTGTGATTCTTGGGGCAGGGGCGAATGTCCTTGTCCAGTCCCTGAGTCAGTTCAGCAGCATGTTCAATGAAGCCTTTGCCGTTGAAGGAGTCATTCCTAATAACGAGGCCATTGTTGCCCTAGCACAGGAAAGCTTCGGTACAGAAACGGCCATGATTATGCTTTTCGGTATGGTCGTCAATATAATACTTGCCCGCATCAGCCCTTTTAAATATATCTTTCTGACTGGGCACCATACAATGTTCATGGCCTGTCTGATTGCTGTTATCTTAACAACCGGAGGATTTACCGGAGCTGGTCTTGTTATTCTTGGCTCCATTGTTCTTGGTGCATTAATGGTGCTATCTCCAGCAATGCTTCAGCCGTTCACACGTAAAATCACAGGTTCCGATGACTTTGCTATCGGCCACTTCGGTTCATTTGGTTATCTTGTCTCTGCTTTAGTAGGGAAGGCTGTAGGTAAAGGCTCTAAATCAACAGAAGAAATCAAAGTGCCTAAATCTCTCAGCTTCCTTCGAGACACTTCAGTTTCCGTCTCCTTAACTATGGCGATCCTCTTTTTCATCGTCGCAGGCGCTGCTGGACCTGCTTTTGTCGAAGGTGAACTTAGCGGCGGACAAAACTTCCTTGTATTCGCCTTCATGCAAGGTCTTACATTCGCTGCTGGTGTCTACATCATTTTAGCTGGTGTACGTATGTTACTTGCTGAAATTGTACCAGCCTTTAAAGGAATTGCAGAGAAGATTGTTCCAGACTCAAAACCAGCACTAGACTGCCCGGCTATTTTCCCATTCGCTGGAAACGCTGTCATCATCGGATTCTTCTTCAGCTTTATTGCTGGACTCATAAGCATGCTGTTCCTGCCACTACTTGGATTAAAAGTCATTGTCCCAGGACTTGTCCCTCACTTCTTCACTGGTGCAGCTGCCGGAGTCTTCGGGAACGCAACCGGCGGAAGAAGAGGTGCCGTCATCGGTTCAATGGCGAACGGGGTGATCATCAGCTTCTTACCTGCCCTGTTACTACCAGTCCTAGGTTCTCTCGGATTCCAGGGTACTACATTCGGAGATGCTGACTTCGGAGTCGTTGGTATTGTACTTGGTAACCTGATTCGTATGGTTGAATCAAATGGTGTTGTGTTCGCAGCGATCTTAATCATCATAGGTCTTCTTTTCCTTCTTGGCTTCAGATCCAAAGGAAATGGAGATAAAGAAAATCCAGATACAGATATAGCTTAAAGATGATGTTTCAAAAAATCCCTTCTTGAATGCAGGAAGGGATTTTTTTTAATTTAAACTCAAATCCTTGGTGTTTCAGGAATTAATTAGGCCATTTACTCAGAGCATACGTTCCCATATAGGCTTTACGTCAATACTCAATAAAAAGAGACTATCTCTAAGTCAGATAGTCTCTTTAATACCCTACATAAAGAACCCAAGCGGGCTATTGCTTAACTGATCCATAATTCTTTCTACAACCGTCATACCAACAATAGCGAAGAAGATCGCCATCACAACGTTAGAAATGATTAATCCATAATAGACATCAATGCCTTGGTTTGTTTTCTTCTCTGCATTGATGGCAAACAGTAACGCGAAGTTTGAAACCATAAATAACCCTATTCCGACAATAAATAAGAATGTGCTGACGGCATTCATGGATAGTATGGCGAGAAGGTTAGACAAAAGCAGCAGACTCACAGGAATGACATTCAAGGCACCGTACTTTGACATGACCGATAGAAAGGAAACTTCAACTTTCATCAGTTTAGCTACACCCAAAGTTACTGCAGTAAAGACCGCTAGATAAATTAATAGATAGAAAAATGGCTGGAATACTACTGATCCAAACGATACTTCTACAACTCCATAAGTATTGACGCTTTTTGCTGTAAAATAAGTAAATAAAGGAATCAGGAAAGCAAGCAACACATGAGCGATCAGGCCGTTGACTTTGTCCTTTTCATTCGATTTTTTACTGGCTGCTAAAGGAGCTTTTAAGGATTGCAAAGCGAAATAGAAGAATTGGCGACTCGTATGTTTCGCTTTCTCCACATATTCACTATCTTGCTTAGGGGCAGCCACACTAGCTGCTGACATTTGCGTACCTTGCTGTTGCTGCTGGTGAGCCTTTGTGCTTGCTGGGACTTGCTGACTCTCCTGTCCTAGTTGCGAGCCACACCCTCCACAAAATTTCGCGTCTTCTTTCATCAAAGCTCCACACTGGGAACAATACATACTACCACGTTCCTTCCCTGAAATGTTATAAATCATCACGATCGGTCTCATTAATATCAATACGGCTGATCTGAAACTCATCTCCTGACACTTCAACCACATAGTCTTTATAACGGTCGTAGTGAGTCTGGTCGCCTTCATGATTGGTAAAAATAAATTTCTCATTGGTGGTGACTAGATAAGAATTCCCTTTGTATGGCTTTGCACTAAGGATAGTATTTTCCGTGAAATTGTAGGAAAACCCTTCATCTTTCAAGTCTCCAATGTATTCTTTTAAATCGTCTTCCGCTTTACTTCCAGAACGTAAATAAGAAGAAATTACTTGATAGTCAATTGTATTTAAAGCTCTCTCATAGGCGTCACGAAAAGCAAGGACGAAATTTCCAACTTCCTCCTTAACGAAAAAGTCTTCTTCTCCCTCTGGTGCTGCTGCAGTCACGATATCCTCCTCTTCAGATTCAAAAGTGAGGTCAACGCTGCCACTTGCGATTTGAGCATTGTCGAAGGTTCTTGTTTGATGTGTCTTCCCCTCTTTATCTTTCCATTCAGCAAAGAAGGTCACTGTTTCTCCCTCTGGAAAAGGTCCGATCGAGTCAAGTGAAGAAAGCTTCTGCTTTGTACTTTTTCCATTTATAAATAAAACAGCATCAGAGTGGTCCGTTTGAAAATTATACGTTTCAACCGGGAATTCTGCGGCCATCTCTTCCTTTGCTCCCCCCACAGAAGTAACCTCTAGCGTCTCTGTTGCAGCCAGATCTCCATAATCACTAGAAGCCTTTCCAGCTAATTCATAAACTCCAGGGTAAGCTTTTACTACGGTACCGTTCTCTTTTCCTTTTTCTACATCAACGGCAAGGTCATCGATAGAAAAGTTGGACGGTGAATAATTGGTGGCCACCGTGATTTGGTTCGGGATCGTTTTGATTTCATATGTATGATATAACTTCGGAACAACAGCCACTTTTTTCATGACAAACAATTGATCACCATAAGCACCCGTGATTTTGTGATCAAAAGCCGTTTTTTGAGCATCATTTTCAATCGCGTTTATCATTTGACTTCGTACGTATTCCCAATCTGAACTTTCTATGTAACTTAAAAACTCCTCTTTATGGAGAAGAGCTTCCTTGTCAACACTGACATTCTCGAAGAATGCGTCTGCATTTTTATCTGTGATCGCTCGATCCATGGCTTGTACCTGCTTCATCGGATCAATCATGGAAGTCACTATGAAATGCGCAGAAATTAGACCAATAACTATAACTGCAGCTACTGCCATACCAATCTTTGTTTTTCTAGTCATCGGTTCCCTCGGTGCTTTAGGTGGTTCTGAATACTGGGCTGGCTCCGTCTGACGTACCGGTTGATTTACGATGCGACTATCTCCTTGCTTCTCCCCACATTCCGTACAAAAACTTTGTTCATCCGTAAGCTGTTCTCCACAATTTGTGCAATATTTCAATGCATCATGCCCCTTTCCTATTAAGATAACTCCACTCTACGAAAAACAACTTATAAATTATGTGTATTCACCCCCATTTACGTTATTAATAATAATTAAAAAGACCTAAAACTTTTTAACTCCGACTATTATACCAACAATTTTGGAAAAAGATAGTCATGATACCGAATTTTTCAAAGTTAAGTAAAGTTTGAAGAACATCAAAAAGCCAAAAGAGGAGTAATGTGGAAAAAAGAGTTGAAACGACATAAAATTAACTAGTCAAATTCTATTTATAGATGATTTTAACATAAATATGCCTAAATAAGTTCCATATTTTTGTAATATTAAGATTAATTAGAAAATTATAATTATAACTTTAGAAAAATGAGTCTATTCTGTCAGATTCCCAGTGGCGAATTGAACGAGGATTGTAAGGGGTTCAAACGATAGGAATGAAAAAGAGGATGCTTTTGGAACAGCATCCTCTTTTCGATCTAAATCTACAATTTTATGTGAGAAGATAGAGTAAACATAGATAAGCTAACTACTTACTAAAAAGCCCGAGCAACTTCGACCGCTTCACTTTCTCAGGTTCAAACGTCTCCACCATATTTCCTTCTACCACCGCCTCAGCATTTTCAGCGAAGAAGTACACCATCTCAAGGTCGTGTTCTGCTCTTACTTCTGTATAAGCTTCCGTTAAACAGAATCCCCGACTGGATGAATTATGCGCATCACAGGAAATCAGGTGAACCAAATTCGCATTGATTAGATCATGAGAGAACTTCTGACGCTTTTTGCCATTATGCCCGCATACGCTCCCCGCC
>NZ_JRNX01000349.1 GCF_000786645.1 Halobacillus sp. BBL2006 | reverse complement strand
ATTTTCTGCTTATGACGCGAGTGTCTGGGCGTTGCAGCTAGACGAGTTGTTTCCCACCCAACCCTAATCCGTATTTAGCAACGGAACCGAAAGTATCTCGAAATCGAGTCTTACAGAATTCTGCACGTTTGTTGAAGAAGCTTGATTAATCATTTTCACTCTCAAAAAAGTGAAAAGAGTATTTAATGCAGTTATTTAAAAATCCATGCCTGAATTTCGGCGGCGTAAATTTTTCACCACGTTATAATAGAAACATAACGAACAAAAAGGGAGCAGAATTGATATGATCAATGAAGAACAAAAGAAGGAATATTATCAGGCATTGATCGATAAAAAAACTGAATATGAAGGCGTGTTTTTTGTTGGAGTCAAGACAACCGGAGTATTTTGCCGACCGACGTGTCCCGCAAGGAAGCCGAAGTTTGAGAACTGTGAATTTCATGAAACGGCCCAGCAGGCGCTGCTTGCGTCCTTTCGACCTTGTAAACGCTGTCGCCCTCTCAGTCATCCTAATCAAGTTTCAGAACTTGTCCAGACACTTGTCGCAGCCGTCGAAAAAAATCCTGAAAAACGTTGGAAAGATAAAGATTTCCAAGAATTAGCCGTGGACGCCTCCACAGCTCGGCGTCAATTCAAAAAACGGTTCGGGATGACATTTGTGGAATATGCACGGGCAAGAAGGATGGGGCTTGCGATGAAACAAATCCGGTCAGGCGAAGCTGCCATAGATGCACAGATTTCCACAGGATACGATTCCAGCAGCGGCTTTAGAGATGCTTTTTCAAAGATT
>NZ_JRNX01000348.1 GCF_000786645.1 Halobacillus sp. BBL2006 | reverse complement strand
CGGCGGGACAAGCTCTGCACCGATCGTAGCTTCTGTCTTCCAGCCTGCCCTGGCTCCTGTCGGCTTATTGATGGGGATTCTCGGTAACATTGTCGGAACCTATGCGGCCTTGCTCTGTGGTCAATTGGCCCGGATGATTGCCGGCGGTTGAGCGACTATTTAAAGATATAAGGCCTCCTAACCTGGAGGTCTTGCCGCTAGATAAAAAAATGTTTTGTGTAAAAGCATGCATGCAAAAAGGACGTTCCAGCCTTAGATAGGGTGGAACGTCCTTTTTTTCATTTACTTCTCTATTTCTTCAACGATCCGCTTACAAATTTCATGAGTGGTAAGTGAATCTTGAATTGAAGGGTCAGGAGTGCGATTGTTGGCAATACAGTCAATAAAATGATCGGTGATCTGATAAAATCCTCGTTTATAGAGAGTCGGTTCCCAGCCCCCGAATTTTGCTACTTCAATGTCTTTGTTGTGATAGTGGGTAGTCTCGACCAGGTCGGTTACGACGTATTTATGATGACCAGTGGAGTACTCGATCGTTTCCTCCGTGACGCCGCCGTTCCGGTTCATCATCCCCATCGCCGTGCATCCATCACCAATCAGCTGGATGATCAGGTGGTCCATCTTGTCCCCGGTTTTCAGCGCCTGAACCTTTACATCTTGCACGTCCGTATCCATTAGGAATCTCAGGGTGTCGACGACATGAATGAAATCCTCCACGACAAAACGCCTCACATAATCCGCGTCATTGAATCGATTCTTTTGGATCAGGATCAAATCAGCTTTCCCTTTGTCCTTCAGCTCCTGAACGCGTGGGATGAATCTTCGGTTGAAACCGACCATGGCAATCGCCTTGTTCGTTTCCGCAAGCTCGACGATTCGTTCTGTTTCTTGAAAATTCATGGAGATCGGTTTGTCTATGTAAGTGTGGATTCCATGCGAAAGCAGTTTTTCAGCGATTTCGTAATGAGCCTCTGTCGCTGCACTGACGATGACGCCATCCATGTCTTTTTCGATCAATTCCTCGACGGTCTGGACTTTTTCTGGAATTCGATATTTGGCCGCCAACGTGTTCAACGTATCAGGGTTTCTGGTACATAGGACTAGTTCTACGTCTTCTTTTTCAGAAAGGACAGGTAAGTATGCCTTTTTTGCGATATCTCCTAAACCGATAATGCCAATTTTCATATTCTCACCTCGCTAGTTATTACTCTTAGCGTAACATTTTCAAGGAGAAGGCACCTGTGATTTGCATGGAGACGTGAGGGTTATTCAACCTAAGTGCAGGATTGCGGAAGACTCGATTTCGAGATGTTTATGTAGTTTTAGGGTCGTTGGGGAAGGACTCGTCCAGCTGCATTGCCCAGACACTCGCGTCATAAGCAAATCATCAACGGAATGAAAAAGCACATTCCTTTTGATGATTTGCTTATGCGAGTCGTGTCTACCAGGGCGATTCCG
>NZ_JRNX01000347.1 GCF_000786645.1 Halobacillus sp. BBL2006 | reverse complement strand
CCCTTGCCCCGCCGCAAGTATAATCGCTGTGTATTTTATCATAATATCCATCCTAAATTGATTTATACCGTCATTCATATCTCATTAAAACAACAAAAGCGATAACACACTGGTTATCACTTTTGTCATTCTCTATTTGTTTATACCGTTTTTATAATGCTTTTTCAAGTGATTTTGGCTTAGCGAAAATCATGCGGCCCGCTGATGTCTGAAGAACGCTAGTGACAACTACATCAATGGTTTTTCCAATATAGTCTTTTCCTTCTTCAACGACAATCATGGTCCCATCATCTAAATAAGCAACACCTTGGTTGTGCTCTTTACCATCTTTGATGACTTGAATTTTCATTTCTTCGCCAGGCAATACGACTGGTTTAACAGCGTTTGCCAAGTCATTGATGTTCAACACTTGGACATTTTGAAACTCACAAACTTTATTCAAATTAAAGTCGTTTGTTACAACAATGCCATCCATCACTTTTGCAAGTTTAACGAGCTTGCTGTCTACTTCCTGGATATCTTCAAAGTCGCCTTCGTAGATCTCAACGTTCACAGGAAGATCTTTCTGTAGACGATTTAAAATATCGAGGCCTCGGCGTCCGCGATTCCGCTTCAGACCATCGGATGAGTCAGCAATATGCTGAAGTTCTTCTAACACGAACTGCGGAATGACGATCGTCCCTTCTAAAAAGTGTGTCTCACAGATATCTGCAATACGCCCATCGATGATCACACTTGTATCCAAGATTTTCTCCTTTGGAATTAAGGACGCATCCACTTTCGCTGCATCTTGCGAATTAGAATTTTCATCTTCATGAGCTTTTTCTTTTCTAGAAACGAGACTCAAAAATTCATCCTTACGTTTGAATCCTACTTGGAAACCTAAATACCCAAGTAAAATCGTCAAGAAGATCGGTACAACTTGGTTAACAACTTGAATCTGAATATCTTGTACAAATACATTAATCAGATAAGCGACAATCAGCCCGACAATTAAGCCTAAACTACCAAAAAGCAGGTCAGCTACTGGTGCCCTGACAAGGGAATCTTCCACCCATCTGATGAAATCGACAATATAATCCACGACCCAAAAAGTTAATAAAAATAAAATAAGTGCTCCTAGTACGGCTCCTAAAACAGATTGAATCCAATTCTGCCAGGTTAGCCCCATGGTTGTAAACAGCTCTGGAAAATAGAGGTAACCGATTGTTCCGCCGGTTATGACAATAAACAACTGTACAATTCGTTTAAGCACTTGTATTCACCTCCTCACTCACAGTATGACCAAACCCTACAACCATTAATCGTATAAAAAAGGAATGATGGGTATTAAAATAGCACAATTCCCAAAATAAGTCAATTGACAAAACAAATATCATATCATATTTATGACAAATAAGTCAATTTTATTAAATATGTCGATCTACGAACAACTGTTCTTGTATCCGTTCCAAGCCATCTCGAATTTTTGATGCGCGGATTTCTCCGACACCATCCACTTCCACAAGCTCCTTCGTCGATGCCTGAATCATGTCATCTAGTGTCCCAAATCTTTCAACTAGATGCTCGATGATTAAAGGAGGCAACCGTGGGATACGACTCAAGATGCGATAGCCTCTTGGGTGAATCGGATCAGCCATCTTCGTATTGGGAGAATAACCTAACAACTTCAGAATCTGTTCATCGGAGAGTAATTCTGTGTTCGTCACTTCCTGCATTTTGCGCAAGATATAATAAGGCTCATAATCCGGGCGCTTACTGTAATCCTTGAGGAGCAGCGCCGCTTCCTCCTCAATATTGGAGACAAGTTCAGTCATTTGAAGCTGAATCAGGCGGCCCTCTGTTCCTAATTCATTCACGTAATTGATGATTTCAGTCTTCGTACGGAGCACCATTTCAACCCGGTGAACGACTTGGACAACTTCTGAAAAAGAAACCATGTTCTCAAATTCCATTGCTCCGAGATTCGTAATGCTTTGATCTAAGACGTTCTTATATTTTTCCAGCGTTTGTATCGCTTGATTTGCTTTCGTTAAAATGACGCCGATATCTTTTAGAGAATACCTCAACGACCCTTTATAAAGAGTAATGACATTTCTTCGTTGGGAAATTGCAATCACCAGGGAGCCGGTTTGCTTCGCGACTCGTTCAGCAGTCCGGTGCCTCATCCCCGTTTCCGTTGAATAGATATGGGGATCCGGCATAAGCTGCGCGTTCGCAAATAAAATTTTGGACCCTTCGTCATTCAAAATAAGGGCTCCATCCATTTTAGCCAGCTCATAAAGATGGGCTGGTGTAAAATCAGCCTGGATATGGAAACCTCCATCAACTAAATCACGAATGTCATCTCCGTAACCGAGCACAATGAGCCCGCCTGTGTTTGCACGAAGAACATTATCAATGCCATCGCGCAGCGGGGTACCTGGAGCTACCAGCTTTAAAATTTCACCTATTCCATTATCTTTCATTTCATGCCATTCCATCATGCATCCCCCAGTGTCACCTTCATAGCTTCCTGCACAGTGCTAACGCCGATGACTTGAATTTCAGAAGGTGGTGTCCATCCGTCCATGTTCTTCTTCGGAATAATCACACGTTTGAAACCGAGTTTCGCCGCTTCTTGTACACGCTGCTCAATACGGGCAACACGGCGTATTTCTCCAGTTAACCCAACTTCACCGACAACGACGTCATCAGGGTTTGAAGCCTGGTCTCTAAAACTTGAAGCAATACTGATGGCTACAGCCAGATCAATCGCAGGCTCATCAAGCTTTACTCCGCCGGCAACCTTCACATAGGCATCCTGGTTTTGCAAAAGCAGACCGGCCCGTTTTTCTAAAACAGCCATCAAAAGCGGTACGCGGCTGTTATCTAGACCTGTAGCCATTCGTCTCGGATTCCCGAAAGCAGTTGGGGAAATCAAAGCTTGGATCTCCACCAGTACTGGTCTCGTTCCTTCCATCGACGCAACGACAATTGATCCTGCTGCTCCTTGTGAGCGCTCTTCCAGAAAGATCTCAGAAGGATTCAGAACTTCTTCCAATCCTTTTTCTTTCATTTCAAAAATTCCCATTTCATGTGTACTACCGAAACGGTTCTTCACACTTCTTAAAATACGGAAGGTATGGTGTCGCTCCCCTTCGAAATAGAGGACCGCATCCACCATATGTTCGAGCAGTCGCGGGCCAGCAATGGAACCTTCTTTAGTAACATGCCCAACAATAAAAATAGGAATACCCTTGCTCTTTGCAATTCTCATCAATTGACTTGTACACTCTCTCACCTGAGATACACTTCCCGGTGCTGATGTGACATCTTCTTTAAATATCGTTTGAATCGAGTCGATGACCACTAATTTAGGGTCAATGTTTTCGATTTGATTAATAACGTCTTGTAAATTGGTTTCGGATAGCACATAAAGCTCATCCGAAGCTATATCTAAACGCTCTGCCCGTAGTTTCGTCTGCCTCGGAGATTCCTCTCCAGACATATATAAGACCGGCTTGCCCTTATTAGCAATCTGAGCCGAAACTTGAAGGAGTAATGTTGATTTCCCGATACCCGGATCTCCGCCAATCAAAACCAGTGAGCCCGCGACAATGCCGCCGCCCAGCACACGGTTGAATTCCGGCATATCTGTAGGCATGCGTGGTTCTTGTTGAGATCTTATTGAATTTATCTTTTCAGGTTTGCTTGAGGATGAAGTGGAACTCGTTTGGAAAACATGCCGTGAATTCGTGCTGGAGGCACTGACTTCTTCTACTAATGTATTCCATTGATGACACCCTGGACATTTCCCCATCCATTTAGGTGTTTCGTAGCCACATTCCTGGCAAACAAACTTGGTTTTTCTTTTTGCCAAGATGATCGCTCCTTCTCTATATATTCTATACGATATCTATTGTGAAAAAGTTTCACACCTTTATCATTTATATTAAGTTTCCCTTACTAGAATCATATAAGAATACGAAAAAAACCGGAAGGCAAAAGCCTTCCGATTATTAAAATTGAATCTTATGGTTCAGATTTGACTTATTTAGTTGATTCCTGCTGAGTGTGAACAACGAATTCCTTATTATCATTCAAATCGATGTTCACTTTTTGACCTTTAGAAATATTTTCTTTCAATAACTCTTCAGACAATAAGTCTTCTACGTTTTTCTGAATGGATCGACGTAGTGGACGAGCACCATATTCAGGGTCAAAGCCGGATTCAGCAATATGCTCGATCGCTTTATCTGAAAGTGTGAAGTCGATCTCCTGTTCTTGCAGACGTTTTCTGAGTTCCTCCACCATAAGTGTAACGATATCTTTCATGTGTTTCCGCTCTAGAGAGTGGAATACGATCGTTTCATCGATACGGTTCAAGAACTCTGGACGGAAGGCTTTCTTGAGTTCATCTGTCACTTTAGACTTCATGTCTTTGTAGTCTTGGTCACCTTCACCCATGGAGAACCCTACATACTTATTACGTTTCAACTCTTGAGCTCCCACGTTTGAGGTCATAATCAACACCGTATTACGGAAATCGACGACGCGGCCTTTAGAGTCTGTGAGACGTCCGTCTTCAAGCACTTGAAGCAGGATGTTGAACACTTCTGGGTGAGCTTTCTCAACCTCATCAAGCAGAACAACAGAATATGGCTTATTCCGGACTTTCTCTGTTAATTGGCCGCCTTCCTCGTAACCTACATAACCAGGAGGTGAACCGACAAGACGGGACGTGCTGTGTTTTTCCATATATTCGGACATGTCGATGCGAATCATCGCATCTTCTTCACCAAACATGCTCTCCGCTAACGCACGGGCAAGTTCAGTTTTACCGACACCTGTCGGACCTAAGAAGATGAAGGAACCAATCGGACGTTTCGGATCCTTAAGACCTGCACGAGCTCGACGAATCGCTTTGGAAATAGCTTTCACAGCTTCATCCTGACCGATAACACGATTGTGAAGCGTTTCTTCCAACTGAAGGAGACGTTCACTTTCGTCTTTTGTCATTTTAGAGACAGGAACTCCAGTCCAAGTAGATACAACAGAAGCGATATCTTCCACCGTTACTTCTGAATCTTCTTGGCCTTGCTTTTCTTTCCACTCATCTTTAGTCTGTTCCAATTCATCTCGAAGTCTCTGCTCTGTATCTCTAAGAGAAGCTGCTTTTTCAAACTCCTGACTTTGTACAGCCGCATCTTTTTCTTTACGTACTTCTTCAAGCTTTTGTTCTAGCTCTTTTAAGTTTGGTGGAGCTGTATAAGAGCGCAGACGCACTTTAGATGCTGCTTCGTCAATTAAGTCGATCGCCTTATCCGGAAGGAAGCGATCTGTGATATAACGATCTGAAAAACGTACGGCAGAGTCAATAGAATCATCCGTGATCGTCACACGGTGGTGAGCCTCGTAGCGGTCGCGGAGCCCTTTGAGAATTTGAACAGATTCATCAAGGTTAGGCTCATCAACCTGGATCGGTTGGAAACGACGCTCAAGAGCCGCATCTTTTTCAATATATTTACGATATTCATCAAGCGTTGTCGCACCGATACATTGTAACTCACCACGAGCAAGTGACGGTTTCAGAATATTGGATGCATCAATCGCGCCTTCTGCACCACCGGCACCAATTAAGGTATGAAGCTCATCAATGAATAGAATGATGTTGCCTGCCTGGCGGATTTCTTCCATTACTTTTTTCAAACGATCTTCAAATTCGCCACGGTATTTCGTACCTGCTACAACAGTACCCATATCAAGAGTCATGACACGCTTATCGCGAAGAATTTCCGGTACTTCATTATTCATGATTTGCTGAGCGAGTCCTTCTGCTATCGCTGTTTTACCAACACCAGGCTCCCCGACAAGGACAGGGTTGTTTTTTGTACGGCGTGAAAGCACTTGGATTACACGCTCAATTTCTTTGCTTCGGCCGATGACCGGATCAATATTTCCTTCTTTCGCAATTGCTGTTAAGTCTCGGGCTAATGAATCAAGGGTCGGAGTGTTCGCACTTGCTGCTTGACCCGCAGAGCCGCCTCCTCGACGGTTTTGTCCTCCAGTAGACTCATTGTTCCCGAGCAGCTGCAGAACTTGCTGACGTGCTTTATTCAGGCTTACACCAAGATTATTCAGGACGCGAGCTGCAACTCCTTCTCCTTCTCTAATCAATCCAAGAAGAATATGCTCAGTGCCCACATAGGAATGACCCAGTTTACGCGCTTCGTCCATGGATAGTTCAATTACTTTTTTCGCGCGTGGTGTGTAGTGGATCGTCTGTGATACCTTTTCACCTTTTCCAATAAGTTTTTCTACCTCTTGTTGGATTTTAGAGGATTCTAGACCTAGAGCCGTCAACGCTTTAGCTGCTATACCTTCACCTTCACTAACTAATCCAAGTAAAATATGCTCAGTGCCGATATTGTTATGACCTAATCGAACAGCTTCTTCCTGTGCTAATGCAAGTACTTTCTGAGCTCTTTCTGTAAAACGCCCAAACATCATGGACAATCCCTCCTAACATTATTCTTCATTTTCTAATTGAAGTCTTTCTCGGATTAACGATGCTCTGCGAACATCTCTTTCATCAGGACTAAGGGTGGTTTTTGCATATTGTTGCAAAAATCCAGGCTGAGTTAAAACCATCAGCTCATTTAAGATCGTTCTCGGAATATGATCAATGAACCCAAGGTCAATTCCTAACCTGAGATCAGATAAACATTTAGCCGCTTCTTTAGACTCTATGATACGACTGTTCTTTAAAACACCATAGGAACGGAAAATCCTATCTTCCAGTTGAATTCCGGATCGGCTCATCAAAGCATCTCTTGCCCTTCGTTCCTGATCAATCAACTGTTTGACTACACTATGGAGGTCCTCCACGATATCGTGTTCCGACTTCCCGAGTGTAATTTGATTGGATATTTGAAAAATGTTTCCGACAGCTTCACTGCCTTCACCGTATATCCCCCTTACCACCAAACCTAGTTGGTTAATAGCAGGAGTCATTCGGTTAATCTGCTGTGTCATGGATAAAGCGGGAAGGTGCATCATCACAGATGCCCGCATCCCTGTCCCCACATTCGTCGGACAGGCGGTCAAATATCCACGTTTTTCATCAAAAGCATAATCAATCTTTTCTTCGAGCCAATCATCAAGTTGAGATGCTTGCTCTAGAGCCTTATCGAGCTGAAAGCCCGGGAAATAAAGCTGTATCCTGATATGATCCTCTTCATTGACCATGACTGACACTTGTTCATTTTGTGAGATCAGTGTCGCTGAATGGTCTGAATTCTCAGCTAAGTGAGGACTGATTAAATGCTTTTCCACTAATACACGTTTCTCAACAGGCTGCAGATCTTTCATTTGGACAAGCTCGAAGTTTTCATAGTCCCTAAAAGATTGACTTTTAAATTCTTCTTTAAAGAAATGAAGGATCTTATCTAACGTTTCTTCAGAAGCAACAGTCGGGAAAGGGTGCTGTGAAAAATTTCGTGCTAATCGAATTCGACTGCTCATTACGATGTCGCTATCTGGACCATCTTGCTTCATCCAAGGACTTATCGCCTCGTTCATAAACTGCTGCAATGACATTATTGATCACCGTCCTCCCCCTGATGAAGTTGGCTTTGCAAAGATTTGATCCTATCTCTAACTTTCGCTGCCTGTTCGAATTCTTCCTGCTCAATTAATTGTCGAAGCTTGGATTTATGTTCATCAAGCTCTCGTTTCAAATGCAGGTTGCCGCCTTCGCGTTTAGGAATTTTTCCGTCATGTAGTGTGTTCCCGCTATGAACGCGTCTTAAAATAGGATTCAGTCGCTCATCGAATGTTTGATAACAATTAGCGCAGCCGAATTTGCCGTTACGTGCAAATTGTTGGTAGGTCAGACCGCATGTGGGGCATTTAAGCTGAGCCGCCTTTTTGTACGGCTGTGTAGTTTGATTACTGAATGATGACGGGCTTTCTGAATGAAACAAACCAGAAAGGAGATCATTCAATGTGAAATTTTCTTCTCCGTAGTTCATATACCCTTTATCCTTGGCACATTGCTCGCATACGTGAATTTCTGTTTTTTGTCCATTGATGACTTGAGTTAAATGAACGGTTGCCTGCCTCTCGTGACAATTTTGGCATTCCATCTCATTCTCTCCCTTCTTGCTTAACTTTTATACTTAAGAGTAAACAGCAAAGCTGTCATAATCCTTGATCGAATTTCATCACGTAAGGGGAGAGGAAAAGCCAGTACTTCACGGTCGATGATGCTTTCCATTAGTTTCGCTTCCCTTCTTGTAATGATTTCACTATCCAGCAAACGAATGATGACATCAAAAGCGGCTGTTTGGGAAACTTTAGGCTGAACCATATCCATAATTTCTTCAATCATATCCGAGTCTTTCCTGTGCTGAATGCGACTGATGCGGATATATCCTCCTCCACCGCGTTTACTTTCGACTATATAACCTTTTTCCACTGTAAAACGTGTCTTAATCACATAATTGATTTGAGAAGGCACGCATTGAAACTGATCAGCAATTTCACTACGCTTAATTTCAATGGTCTTTTGTTGAGCTTCATCTAGAATACTTTTTAAATACTCTTCAATGATATCGGATATATTCCTCATTTACCCTCCCCCTCTTTTGACTTTGACTATCTTTGACTTTAATTTTATTATACTTATATTTTAGCGATACGCAACTAAAATGTTTATATCGAATTACATCTCTCATGATTCCCTGTTTCCACTCAAGTTAAAACAAAAAAACTACGTAGAATTCTACGTAGTTCACTCACGGTGGCTGACCTGCACCACCTGTTCTATATTTGATAATGCTTGTAGAAGTGGAGCAGCCTGATACGTTTGTTTTTTATCTATCCCTATTATGAGCTTTTGAAAATCATTATCTTGCTTTTTGATGTCTATTTTATTTACATTCAAATTCGCTTCGTCAAATACAGCTAGCACTTGATTCAATTGAATCGTCGGTCCTACCTTAATGTAAAATACATGCTTACTGTTATTTTTGAATTTTCTTTTCTCGATTTTATTAAGGAATACAAGACTAAGCAAAACGAGTATGGTTGTAAATGTAGCCACGTCATACATTCCTGCACCTACGACCAGCCCAATACCGGCTACTGTCCAGATGGAGGCCGCTGTAGTTAACCCCCTGATTGTCATTCCATTGACTATAATAGTCCCTGCACCTAAAAAGCCGATTCCACTAATCACATAGGAAGGGATACGAGCTGGATCGAATCTGACGTTCTCGTACGTATCCATGAAATCCTCAAAACCATAAAGTGATAAGAGCATCATGAGACATGCACCGATTCCTACTAAAATATGTGTTCGAAAACCGGCAGAATGATTTTTCAACTCTCGCTCAAACCCTATTAACCCAGATAATAGTAAGGCTATTAATAAACGAAAAACGAATAAAAGGATATCATCTTCAAAAAAGTAGGACCACTCCATCCGAAACCCTCCTTACCTCACTATATGTCCAACATAGTAAATATAGAAAAAAACCAGAAGCATATACTTCTGGTTTCATATTTTTGACGTGGCGGCGTCCTACTCTCACGGGGATCGACCCGACTACCATCGGCGCTGAAGAGCTTAACTGCTGTGTTC
>NZ_JRNX01000346.1 GCF_000786645.1 Halobacillus sp. BBL2006 | reverse complement strand
AAGAATCTGCGTTGATTTCATACAAGTTTTCAATGTTCGTTTTTTCCACCGCTACTTTACTTATGTCCCAGTCTTTTTTTCCATTTAGATGAACTGATCAATGAGAACATCTTCGTAAAATGGGGTACCTAATCCATCGGACTTTTGATTGAAGGAATGAAACGAAATACTTTCTCAAACGTAATACTAGAGAGGAATCTATACATAAACGAATGAGGAAGTACATGGTTTTGCAAAAAGGGGGCTGTGATGAAACAGGAGAAAAAGACGCAGTACTTATATATGACCATAGGTAATTTGGGAATTCTTCTGATTGGCTTAGCAGCTATGAGATCCACAACTATTTTAAATGATCGACTAGGTTATGCTCTTACTTTTTTGGGATTTCTAATGGTTATCATCTATCAAGATTTTTTGGAAGAAAAAATGGGTTATAGAAAGAAGGAGCGGTATTGGGTTAAAGGTATTTTTATCACCATATTCGCGGTTCTATCTTACTTCCTTTATTTATAATAATCACGATTCTAAAAATTTTGAGAGAAGGGGATTTGAGATGGAACTATTTTTTATCGCATTAGCCATTGTGGTCACCATAAGCTTAGTCATGGCCGTTTACTCGACAAGAAAACAATTTCATTTGAAAAAACAGGAAATGAAACTTAAATACAATCAGTTGGAGTTGGAGAAGAAAAGGCTTGAATTAGAAGAGAAGAAGCTAATGCAAATGTCTATTAGAAATGGAGATGAAAGAATATGAAAAAGAATGATGAGTTTTTCATGGAAAAAGCTATAGAATTGGCTTTGAAGTCAAGACACGAAGGGAATGAACCGTTCGGAGCTGTTCTCGTAAAGGATGAAGAGGTTGTGATGACGGGAGAAAACAAAGTCCATGCTCACAGTGATCCAACATATCACGCTGAAATTGGACTCATTCGGGAATTCTGTTCCGAGAACCAGGTGTTCGACTTGAACGAATACACGTTGTACACCAGTTGTGAACCTTGCGTCATGTGTACAGGCGCTATGGTTTGGTCGAATTTAGGAAGAATGGTGTATAGTGTGTCTCACGATCAACTAGCAGAAATTGCAGGAGACAACATCATGATCTCTTGTGAAGACGTAATTGAAAGAAGTCCGATGAAACCAACCGTAGAAAAAAATATATTGAATGTAGAAGGGTTGAAAGTATTTGAAGGATACAGCTTTTCGTAATCATAGATGAGGAGTGTGAATTCCTATGGAGGAAAAAGTAAAACAACTGTACAAAGAAATGATTGTGGCATGGAACAATCGGGACGCGGAAGGCATGTCCGTTCTGTTTGCTTCCGAAGGCGAAATCATCGGGTTCGACGGAA
>NZ_JRNX01000345.1 GCF_000786645.1 Halobacillus sp. BBL2006 | reverse complement strand
TTTTCTGCTTATGACGCGAGTGTCTGGGCGTTGCAGCTGGACGAGTTGTTTCCCACCCAATGCTAATCCGTATTTAGCAACGGAACCGACAGTATCTCGAAATCGAGTCTTACTGAATTCTGCACGTTTGTGGAATATCCATAGGGTTCATTTACAAAGATATATTTTATGAAAAGCATTGGTATGCTGAATCATGTTTATTTGCAATCATAAAAGGGTGTATAAAAGGAAGGGTTTCTTAATAGGAAGGATTGATATAATGGAGAATCATGAATGGTCTATCGAAGATATTCCATCCTTAGTGAATAAAGTAGCTGTCGTTACCGGTGGAAATGGAGGACTCGGATTTGAGGCAGTCAAAGCCTTTGCAACAAAGGGAGCGACGGTCATTATGGCCTCAAGGTCATTAGAGCGGGGCAAAGAAGCATGCCATTCCATCCTTAAAGAGTATCCAGACGTCTCGATAGAAGTGATGCAATTGGATCTGGAGAATTTGGATTCAGTTAAAGAGTTCGCTAACAATTTCAGACAAAAATATGATCGTCTAGACATTTTGTTAAATAATGCAGGGGTGATGACGACTCCTTATGGTAAAACAAAAGATGGATTCGAATTACAGTTGGGTACCAACCACCTCGGGCATTTTGCCTTGACGGCTTTACTTTTTGATCGAATAAAAGCAACGGAAAACGCCAGAGTCATCAACATAAGCAGCAATGCACACAAATCCGGAAAAATTGATTTTGATAACTTGATGTTTGAAGGTGGAAAAGGGTATTCACCGATGAAATCGTATGGACAATCTAAGCTTGCTAACTTGTTGTTCACCTTTGAATTACAGCGGCGTATCGAGAAGGCAGGATTATCTATGAAAAGTCTAGCTGCCCATCCGGGCGGGGCTCAAACGAACTTAGCTCGCCACCTTGAAGATAAGTTATTGTATAAACTGCTGAGTGGTCCGCTGCGCATAATGACGCAAAGTGCCTCTCAGGGAGCTTTGCCAGGGATTCGTGCCGCAACAGATCCTACGCTGGAAGGAGGACGTTACCTGGGACCGTCAGGTTTTATGGAAATGAAAGGCGATCCTGTTATCGTCGCTCCGAAAACAGAGGCGTATGATGTTATGGATGCAGAATTACTATGGAAAGAGTCTGAACGGTTGACTGGTGTGCAATTTTCAATCTAATACCCTCCATTGAATGTCGGTTTCTCTGGTTGATCAAATAAAGAGGCTGGGACAAAACTGAATGAAACCCAAAAATTCCGAACGATTTGTTGAAATCAGTTTGGAATTTTTGTGTGCCAAAAAAAGAATGAATGACCGCTCCGTCAAAATACCTCGCTTTCCACGGGCACGGCCACAGCTTCCTCGGAAAGCAAAGAACGCTTTCCTGCGGGATCTTCAGCTCGCGCTGTTCCCGTAGGAGTCTTCGTGTTTTGCCTTCGCTAAGAATCTGCGTTGATTTCATACAAGTTTTCAATG
>NZ_JRNX01000344.1 GCF_000786645.1 Halobacillus sp. BBL2006 | reverse complement strand
CGAAAGCGGAGAGATTTTTGAAGCCGAAGTCAAAGACGTTGTAAAAGGCGGTCTTGTCGTTGATATCGGTCTCCGTGGATTTATTCCAGCATCCTTAGTTGAAACCTATTATGTAGAAGATTTTGAAGACTACAAAGGTAAGAACCTATCCCTTAAAGTTGTAGAGCTGGATCGTGAACAGAATCGTGTTATCCTGTCTCACCGCGCAGTCGTAGAACAAGAAGAGTCTGCTAAAAAACAAGAAGTCCTACACTCTTTGGAGGAAGGTCAAGTAATCGAGGGAACAGTACAGCGTCTAACCGACTTTGGTGCGTTTGTTAACCTTGGAGGGATTGACGGACTTGTACATATCTCTCAACTTTCACATCAGCATGTAGAAAAAGCATCTGATGTTGTAGAAGAGGGACAAACGGTCAAAGTAAAAGTGCTTTCCGTCGATCGTGATAATGAGAGAATCTCTCTTTCATTAAAAGCGACTCAACCTGGACCTTGGCACGATATTCAAAACAAAGTAAAGCAAGGTGAAGTCTTAGAAGGAACTGTAAGACGCTTGGTAAGCTTTGGTGCTTTTGTTGAGGTTTTTCCTGGGGTTGAAGGTCTCGTTCACATTTCCCAAATTTCAAATCGTCATATCGGGACACCTGGAGAAGTCCTGGATGAAGGTCAAGAGGTTCAAGTAAAAGTTCTTGATGTGGATGAAAATGCGAAGCGTCTTTCTTTAAGTATGAAAGAGCTAGAGCGTGATGAGGCTCGTCAAGAAATCCAACAGTACGAGAAAGAAGATGACAATTCAGGCTTCTCTCTTAGTGACATGATTGGTGACAAACTAGATAAATATAAAAAATAATGATTGGATGATGGATATGACAAGGTCTGAGAGGAAAATTGATCATATCCACCATGCCTTGGGTCATGAACGTGATTTTCACAATCATTTTGATGATGTGGATATCGTTCACCAGAGTCTAGCGACGCTGGATTTTAATCAATTGAGCATAGAAACGAGAGTAGGGGAACTTAATTTAAGTTCCCCTCTTTTTGTTAATGCAATGACCGGTGGTGGTGGAAAAAAGACTGAGCAAATCAACCGTGATTTGGCGTTGGCGGCAAGAGAGACGGGTATCGGTATGGCTGTTGGTTCCCAGATGTCAGCGATAAAAAATCCTGAAGAAAGAAATACTTATCAAATTGTACGCGACGTAAATCCGGAAGGTGTCATCTTTGCTAATGTAGGAAGTGAAGCTGACGTTGAACAAGCAAATAGAGCCATAGATATGCTCAAAGCTGACGCTTTACAGATTCACATTAACACACTACAAGAAATGATTATGCCAGAAGGCGATCGTAATTTTACGACTCGATTAAGAAAAATAGAAAAGATCATCCAGCGTGTGGAAGTACCCGTTATCGTTAAGGAAGTCGGTTATGGGATGTCTAAAGAAACCATAAACCAGCTATATGATCTAGGGGTGAGATATATTGATGTAGGCGGTCTTGGAGGTACAAACTTTTCAAGGGTGGAGAACAAACGGCGCAACAAACAGCTCTCCTCTTTCAATAACTGGGGGATCCCGACGCCACTTTCAATTTTAGAAGCTTCCCATTCAGCTGCAACCCATCAAGATCTTCATATTATTGGTTCTGGAGGAATCCGTAATGGTCTTGATGGAGTGAAGGCTATGGTACTTGGTAGTAAAGCATTCGGAATGGCAGGCAATCTTTTGCGGGTTCTTTTAGAAGAGGGCAATGATGAGCTTATTTCGGAAATTCATCATATTCACCAGGAAATTAAGGTGGCTATGATGCTCCTAAATGTCTCACATGTTAAAGATTTTTATGGAAAGCCTTATGTCTTATATGGGCGAACAAAAGAATGGAAAGAACAAAGAATCGAAAAGAGCCTGTGACTGTGGTCATAGGCTTTTTTTTATGGACTCGTTTAAACCTTTCATCTACTACCTATAATAGGGAGGGAAGGAGATGATCGCATGACAGCGATGTTTTATTGGTATGCCTGGACAATAAGCATTATTGGATATTTCTTTTTACAGAAAATATCATTACGACTTCGACTGCTCCTTTTTACTGGGGTAAGCATGAGTACATATTCTGTGTCCTTTTGGAATACTGAGCAACACTTCTACCTTCATATTGGAATGTTAGGTGCTTTTGGTCTTCTTTTTTGGACTGGAAGGAAACGAGAGTGGACTCAACACTTTTGGCCATTTGTATTAAGTCTTGGTTACACTTCAGTCCAACTATTTTTCATCGTTAATCCGGTATGGCTTGAACTTCCCGGCATCCAACTGGGATTGATTGGGGTTATTATTTTATTGAAATACTTTTGTCCAGACACAGAGGGACTGATCGGGATGTGGCTTTTTATGAATGCCATAGGCACTTTGAGTTCGCATCTTATCCTTTCCCTTTACTCACAAGATGAATTACTTTTCAATGATCAAGTTCTCTTATTAGCTTTAAAAGGTGTGCTGATCCTGATGATCTTTTACGGAGTGGCTCATTTGAAAAATAGAAATAAAAAGAGAAG
>NZ_JRNX01000343.1 GCF_000786645.1 Halobacillus sp. BBL2006 | reverse complement strand
TTCATTAGATTCTGAACGTGCGAGATCCATGTCAAAGTCCAAGTGAGAGTCACTAGAACGCATAGAGAAGAAATAACGCATGGCATCGATTCCGACTTCCTCCATCAATTCACGCAGCGTTACCGCTTTTCCTGTACGCTTACTCATTTTCACTTTTTCCCCATCCTGGAATAAGTTGACCATCTGGATGATTTCCACTTCTAGCGTATCCTCTTCATATCCAAGCGCTTGAATGGCTGCTTTCATTCGTGGGATGTATCCATGGTGGTCAGCGCCCCAGATGTTAATCAACGTGTTGAAACCGCGGTCCAGCTTATTTTTATGATAGGCAATATCCGGAGTTAAATAGGTGTACGTACCATCATTCTTAATTAATACACGATCCTTGTCATCTCCAAATTTCGTCGTTTCAAACCATGTCGCATCATCTTTTTCATAAACAAAACCTTTATCCTTCAATACATTCAACGCACTATCGATTTTGCCGTCTTGATATAGAGACGTTTCAGAGAACCATTCATCAAATGGAACACGGAATTCTTCCAGATCTGTCTGGATCTTTTTCAATTCGTACTTGAGTCCATATTCACGGAAAAATTGCAGACGCTCACTCTCTGCTACGTCAACCCACTTGTTTCCATCTTCTTCAGCAAGCTTTTTACCAAGTTCAATAATATCTTTGCCGTGATAGCCGTCTTCAGGCATTTCCCACTCTTTACCTAAAGCCTGCATGTATCGAGCTTGAACGGACAGAGCGAGGTTTGCCATTTGATTACCTGCATCGTTAATATAGTATTCTCGGGAAACATCATAACCGGCTGCATCTAAAACATTACAAAGCGAATCCCCTACAGCTGCTCCTCGCGCGTGCCCTAAATGAAGCGTCCCGGTAGGATTGGCAGAAACGAATTCCACCTGGATTTTATGACCGTTCCCTGTATTCGTGCGGCCATATTGTTCTCCTGCTTCGAGAATAGTAGGTACAAGCTCCGTCAAATATTGATTGTTCATATAAAAGTTAATAAAGCCAGGACCAGCAATTTCGATTTTTTCAATGGATGCTTTCGAGTTATCAAATTGCTCGACCAATTCACTCGCAATAGCACGCGGGTTTTTCTTAGCGACGCGCGCCAGCTGCATCGCCATGTTCGTGGCATAGTCTCCGTGCGCCTTATCTTTAGGCTGTTCTAGAACGACATCCGGCATTTCATCTTCGCCGGCAAGCTCAGCGGCAAGAACAGCACGAACAATCTCGTCCCTCAGTTTTTGCTCCATTTGTTCAACGATATTCATGATTCGCCCTCCTCCTCAAACGTCAGCGTCAAGCGGTGAGCCTGAGTCACTTCGTGGTTTAAAGTCATTTGATAGCTAAGGTCCAACCGTCCTTCTGAAGATTCTTCTAACGAACGAAACTCCAGCTTCTCTGTATAGGTTTTCATATGAAAATCACCATAGGTATGGTGGTATAAATTCTCTGTCTCTGTCTCTTTCTGAAACACTTGGCGCATTTCTACTCCACCGCTTCGCTTAATGCTTACATGATTCGGTTTCACCGTAATCATCGTCTTAATCGGATCCCCTTCATCAGGATGCTCCGTAAATGTAAGCACTTGGGTCTCGCCGCGAGTAAAAAATTGACCGGGTTCATTCACTTTCATCGTCTCACTGCGGTCCTCATCTCTAATTTTCGTAACGAGCTGAACCTGGACATCTTTTGCATTACTAGGCATGTCTATATTCCGCCCCTTTTTCAAACCGAGTTTCGTACACTATAACTTGTATATTATAAGAATTCATGAAGAAAAACGCAAGTGCTCCGGGAGACTCGACAAGCATAAGACAAACACCATAGTGGAGTGAACGCTCTCCACGGAGGTGGTTGACTTATGTCTCGAGAGTCTGGGCACTGGAGTTAGACAAAGAAAAACGCAAGTGCCTTGGGCTTATGGCTGATTCTTTGCTCGTGTTGAGTGATATCCCCACTCGACTTGACGGATTCGACTTCTAGCCCGGGCGATTCTTCTGTCTGCTTGATTGATTCTGTATCCCAGCATCAAAAATTATTCCAAAAGCTGTTCAGCCAGCTTTTGTATTTCATTCACATGCTCCAAATGACCGCTGACACTATACGCCGTATATAACGCAGCAATCGCAACGACTATGATGATGTACCACTGCTTAGGAATAAACTTTTGAAACGGCCGGCGATCAGGTATCAGCCCGAGCAATAGAAACGGAAGAATTAGTCCTATGACGGTCACGTCCATATTCCAAAGTGAACGTTCTTTTGAAACCTCTAAATAAAAGAGTACCGCTTCCATCTGTTGATCTGTAACATCTACTGACTCCTTTTGCTTTGAAAAAAGTCCTCGCTCAATGGTTAACGTCTGTCCATCGATCGAGTAATCATAACCTGATGGGTTCCAATTCGCTACAAAGGTGACGGCTAATAAACTAGCCATGATTAGGGTGTAGGCTACTATTATTCCAATAACTTTCTTATCCAAAACCTTTCGCTCCTCTCTTTGGTTTCTTATTCATATAGAAAAGCCACCATGAAACCAGTCACAGTGGCCTAAAATTCAATAATTATATGCACTCTATCATTTATGTTCTTTACATGTCCAATTCCACACTTCAAGTCCCGGGAGCTGGCTTCTACGCCGTTGGGCAGTCGCTTCCTCACTTACTCACACAAATCCTAACAGCATTTCGCGGACGAATTTACTGGCGGCAATCGGTGTTTTTTCAGATGGATCATAAGCTGGGGCTACTTCAACCAAATCCGCTCCTACTACATTCACATCGCTGCCAGCCACTTCGTGAATCGCGGCGAGCAATTCCTTGGAAGTAATTCCTCCAGCTTCCGCTGTCCCTGTCCCAGGAGCAAAAGCAGGATCAAGAACATCTATATCTATCGTGACGTAGACCGGTCTTCCGGCGAGTTCTGGCA
>NZ_JRNX01000342.1 GCF_000786645.1 Halobacillus sp. BBL2006 | reverse complement strand
TTCTTCAGGCAGCTCCGAAATTTATTATAAGAATTGTTCAGCTGCCAGAAATGCTGGAGCCGCTCCAGTGTACGCTGGTGATGCAGGGTACGGCCCCCATCTGGATAGAGATGGCGATGGAGTTGGCTGTGAAAATTGACGGATTAAAAAACACGATTATAAAAGATATAATGATAAAGGTATTCAAACGCTTTTAGGGGAGGTGAATAATTTATAAATCTCGATAGAATAACAACGACTGATGATAGAAATCAATCCAACTACTTTTTCTATCCACGATTTCAATCAATGTAAAATCCTATATTGTAAAAATATTGCTATTTAAGCAGGTATTTTATTCCTTTTGTTGAAATATATAGAATACAGCACCTGCATCCCAAAGCTAGGCAAAAAATAGAAGGAAGGTGAATGGTATGTTCAAGAATCGTATATTCAAGAATGTTCTGTTCCGTTGGATGCCACACAAAGAGCAAAGTATTTGTGAAAGAAAGCTTGTTAAGGTGATCAAGCGGTTAAAAATTGAAAACTTCAGTTTTAACTGGGATCGCAGTAGCTGCTACGTAGAGTTTAATTATCAGGGGAAAGCTTACCGACTGGATCACTCCGTCGAAAAGGCCAAAGAACGAGGAATTATTCTAAGAAACGGATTGGACTGCATGAATGATTTGACTCAGTCTCTTGAAGATTTATGCCAAATCATTGATCGAGGCACTTATAAATTCGAAACATGGATCTCAGGTATGCAGCAAACCCCAGAGGTAAGAGAAGCACCTGAATACCAAGAAGAATTTCATATCAAGTACAAGTCTACTGGAAAACAAAACCACCAGCCCGAGTATAAAAGGGATGAAGAGTTTATTCCTTTTGGGCCACAACCTTCTTTAAGGGACTATGAGCAGGAAGAAACTGTTCAGCAGCCACAACGGAGATAGTTGTACAGTAAAAAACTGAACAAGATATTATTATAAGATAGCTACATAAAAGGCTCGTAGAAGAAACAGGGTTTCTTCTACGAGCTTTTTTTGGTGGTATAACCTTACCTAATAAAAAAATCAGCCATTTCCCTACTTAGACGATCCCTCGTTCATGTGAGAGAGTAAGAACGATAACGCTATATGATTGAACTCTTCAGGCTTTTCCATGTGAAACAAATGGCCGCATTTTTTTAAAATGGTGTAATTCATATATTGATTACGAGTTAATTCCTTCCTAAAGTGAGGGAGAATGCTTATATCCTCCTCCCCCGATATGTATAAACGCGGGATCGCAATCGTTTTGATTTCGATATTCTCAAACACCATTTCTATATGCCTCAGAGCATCCATCCATTGATAAAAATTTTCCCTCCCCATTTTCTTTCCTTCAGAGATGAAATAATGCAGGTGTTCCTGGTGATTGGGGTACGGAAGTAAACGGTGTCCGAAATAACGGAACATCATCATATAAGGAATCAATGATCTAACCTTCCAAGCACGGTTAGCCAAAGAAAGAAGAGTAGGATCAAAACTAGTCAATGCACTGCCTAAGCATGCGGATTGGACCTTCGCTTCATCAAGGTGCATGATCGTGTGAATAATAATGGTTCCTAGAGAAACGCCGACGAAATGAGCCTTTGGGATGCCTAGATCTTTCATCAACTGAATCACCTGTTTCGCCGTAAAAACGATCAGACCCTCTTCTGTATCATTTTGTATATCCCTTGATCCTCCATGACCAGGTAAATCAACCATGAGCAAATTAAAATGACGTTGGAAATCAACTTCTTGTTTGTAGAATGTGTGATAACTCCCGCCTACAGCATGAAGCATCACTACCCACTCATCATGTTCAGTGTTTTGTATGATTTTGTGGTGTAACAAATGCTCCCTCCTTTACAAAGCTTTATCCCACTTACAAGCAAGCTACTTACGGGGATAAGAAAGATTATACTATGAAACGGTAAAAAAGAACTATTCATCATAAAAAAACCTTATGAACTCTATTATCTAACAGGAAAAAATGGGGAATAAAGCAGTAAAATCATCCTATTTATCGGACATTAACTGCTTGATAGCGACGGTCCTAGAGGAATCATAATCATTTGAAGATAAGGTGAATCATTTCACACAACGTTCATAGTGAATTCTCACTATGTCAAGTAATAAACCTTTTATATCTTTTTTTCTTT
>NZ_JRNX01000341.1 GCF_000786645.1 Halobacillus sp. BBL2006 | reverse complement strand
AAAAGAAATGAAAAAACTCGTACTGAAACAAAAAGCAAGAGAGATTCCTGTAAAACATGGTGCGTTTTGGGAATATCTCGGTTGAAAAGAAAAGCCCCTTAATTAGGGGCTTTTTTATGTCTTCTATACTTTTACAATCTCTATTTTCCGATGTATGACATCCTCTTTTCTTTCATAACTATTTATAAAAGGAGGAATTGTCCACGTGAAACGCTTAACCATATTCATTTGTATTGTAATCGTTTTGTTACTTAGTTTTTTTCATCTTTTCGCATTAATGCGTCTCTATCCTTTATACCTTTCCTCCCCGCTTCTATTCTTTGCTATTTATTTGGCTATTGCCTCATTCTCCCACCGCAGGACATTTCGCGGATTCAACAAATAGCCCACGTGAAGTGATCTCACGTGGGCTTTTCATTATATTCCAGTCGAAAAACGAGCGTATGATTTTGGTAATAAAGACTTTCACCTATGTTCTAAGCTACTGAATACTTTACTTTAAAAGTTCTTCCATTTCATTCAATTTCTCTTCAAATACGTCCAGGGCGGCGAGTATTGGATCCTTAGAAGTCATATCAACTCCAGCATGCTTCAGAACTTCAATTGGATAATCGCTGCTTCCAGCCTTGAGAAAACTCTTGTAGCGGTCTACAGCTTCATCGCCTTCAGTCAGAATCTGATCGGCAAGAGCAGTTGCGGCGGCATATCCTGTGGAGTATTGATACACGTAATAACCCATGTAGAAATGCGGGATTCGTGCCCATTCGAGACCAATTTTCTCATCGACGACTATGTTGTCTCCGAAATATTTCTTGTTAAGACCATAATAGATTTCAGTCAGTTTATCAGCTGTCAAAGCTTCACCTTTTTGCGCTTGAATGTGAATTTCGTGTTCGAATTCAGCAAACATCGTTTGACGGAAGACTGTTCCTCTGAACCCTTCCAGAAAGTTGTTCAGTAAGTACAACTTTTCTTTATCGCTTTCTGTATTCTTCAGCATGTAATCATTAAGAAGAGCTTCATTACATGTCGATGCAACTTCGGCTACGAAGATCGAATAGTTTCCATAACGATATGGCTGATTTTCGTGCGTATAATAGCTGTGCAAGGAGTGGCCCAACTCATGAGCGAGCGTAAACAAGTTGTTCACATTGTCCTGCCAGTTCATCAAAATGTACGGGTTCGTTCCATAATGACCGGAAGAATAAGCGCCACTTCGTTTTCCTTTATTCTCGACAACATCAATCCATCGATTTTCAAAGCCTTCCTTAACTATATTGACATACTCTTCCCCAAGAGGCTCTAGTCCCTTAAGCACTTCTTCTTTTGCTTCCTCGTACGAGATCTCCATTTCGGCATCTTTCACGAGCGGGGTGTAGATGTCATACATATGGACTTCATCAAGCCCAAGAACCTCTTTCCGCAACTCTACATAACGGTGAAGCAGCGGAAGTCGTTCGTTAACCGCTTCAATTAGATTATCGTAGACAGTTTCCGGTATGTTATTACTATCCAATTTCGCCTGACGAGCACGATCATAATTTCTAACTGTGGCGTTAAAATTATTCTTTTTGACGTGTCCACTCAGTGTTGAGGCGAAAGTGTTCTTAAAAGAACCGAATGTATCATACATGGCATCAAAAGCTGTTTTTCTAACTTCTCGGTCACTTGATTTCAAGAAGCCTACATAACGGCCGTGAGTAAGATCCACTTCCTCCCCTTTTTCATTCTTGATCGTAGGGAAAGTAAGATCAGCATTATTCAAGGCACCAAACGTTTGTGATGGATTGGCTCCGATTTCGGAAAATCCAGCAAGCAGCTTTTCTTCTTTCTCACTCAACACGTGAGGGCGCTTACGGCTGATTTCATCAAGCGTGTGGGAGTATTCCTCAAGAGGCTCATAATCCTTGACGAATTGCTTGATTTTTTCTTCAGATAAAGTCAAAATCTCAGGAACAATGAAGCTCATCGCTGAAGCAATCTTCGTATAGAGACTCTCTGCCTTGGCATTCATCTCCTGGTATTTAGAGTTTGTTGTATCCTGGTCGTTTCTCATATGGGCATACGTATAGAGCAAGCCTATTCTATTTGAAATTTTATCTTGAAACGTTAACAGGTTGTACAAGGTCTCTCCTGACTGATCGAGGTTTCCTCGATACTGATCCAACTCAGGAATTAGTTCTTTAATCTGTTCCAGTTCTTTATACCATTCTTCATCTGTAGCAAATATCTCTTCAAGATTCCACGTCTTTTCAACGGGTACTTCATCTCTTTTCGGTATTTCTTTTGTAGAAGCCATAAACATCCTCCTTAAAATAATTCGTCCCCCTAAGAAAATTCTCGACTGAGGGAGGAAACCCTTCTTAAATATGAATTCTTTGTAAATTTTTTAATTGTTTTACCATAGTTTTATCTTCTTCGAGTGCATTCTTCATTGTTTGATGAAAAGCTACATCTTTTTTCTTAACCCATTCATGGTCATTAACTTTTTTAAGAACCCCTAAAGCATCCAGTAAATCAACGTATTCTTGCGCTACATCCGCTTGGTACTCGTTGACCGTACTATGATTGACCACTCGAGGAAACCAGCCCGATTGACCTATAGATTTGTTAAGGAAATGATCCATAATCAGACGCGTCTGCCATATGTACGGTTTTGTCTCAACAGAAAGCTGAGAGCGCACTGGCAAATAACAAATGGAAGGAATCAATGAAAAATGGTGACCTTTCAGGTAGAGATATTGCCTAAACTGACGTTCTTCAGAACCTACATTTGCCCTGTATTTAGTTCGATGGTTATATAATAGCCTTTCCCAGGAATGGCTTAGAGGATACTTATTCGAAGGATTTCTGAAGGAAAATAATTGGGGAAAAGTTAGACTAGCTAAAGGTTGGTTATGAAAGTCACCTGCTATGGAACTTGTTTCTACAAATTGAAGATCAGTGAGGATAATCATTTCTTCACATTCAGGATCATAGAAATATAAGTGGAAGTGATTATGGAAGAAATAAAGGAAAGACCGGAGGAAATTGTTCATTGAAATCTGGTGAAGATTCTGTTTTCTTAACTGGTTCACACCAAGAACCCATAACGGAAATATCCCAGCACGCAAGTACGCCTTATTTCTCTTTTCTACTTCTTTAGTTGCAATCGTAGCGCACTGATATTCGAAAGCTACTCTTTTCCCATTCATATGAAGGAGAACATCTGGCCGTTGTTGGATATCTTTAAGATAAGCTTCCAGTTCAACTTTGTATCCTTGGCTTCTAATCCATTGATACAGATCCCATTTACCTTTCTCGTGAAGGACTGATTCACCCTTCTGAAGAGCACAGTCACTTCTAGGGAAATGTGCAAAGTGTGGGCTCACCTTAGGGCCAGAGCGGACTAACAACTGTTCGTGACAATTTGGACAGTGAAAAAGTTCGGATTTTATACGATGGAGTTCATCAGGTTTTAGATGATACAAAGATTGCTTCTCTCCATTCTGATTAATGGCATAGTACAATCCATCACCTCCCCTTTACACTATTCGACACTATCCATTATTTTCCTTCCTGAAACAAAAAAATAAGCACACGCAGGTGTGCTTGTTTATATGATTAATCAACTGGAAAATATTCCTTTACCGATTCTAGAGCATTTTCAGCGAAAATTACTTTGCCATACTCTTCTAGTCGATGAATCGTGACAGATGATTCAAGTCCGAATTCCATCAGCTGACTTAAAATATTTTCTTGTTCGTCATCACTCATATTTTCATCAGTAAACTGAATATATAAATAGTACTTATCTTCAAAATGGAATAAACGCAAATCGAGGGACTCTTCCAGAGACAAATAGTGACTTAATTGAATTACATCCTCAAATTCGTTGAACCTTAGTGTAAACGTCAACGGCTCTTGAGAAAGATCATCTAAATCCTCTTCATCGTCGTTATCATCTGTTTGGGATTGATTAAATTTATCATCAAGCAAAGATTCCAGTTTTTCATCGACCGGTACATCAATCGCTTTACCTTCATCATTTGGGAGTTCCAGCTTTTGACCATCTTGGGAAACTTGCGCTCTTGTTACGATCACTTCTAAACCTTTATCCATAGCTTGGACTTGAATCCATAAAGGACCATCTGCTGTGAAGTTTTCTTGATCGTTGACTTCATCCATCATTTCCCAAAAAAGTTGTTCACTTCGTTCACGGTTATACCAGATCTCTTCTCTGTCAAAACCGCGTTGTTCTACATCCTGATAGGACACATAAAACTTGACTGTGTTTTCGTTGATACGTTCTATTTCCATACGTCTCTCTCCCTTCATAACATGTTTTAAGGGGGAAGGGAACATTCACCCTTTTCAGTTCGCTTATAAGAACCTTACCCGTTAGGTCAAAGCTTCAACCATCTTGATGTTTGTTTAAGGGTTGATGTACTTCTATTGTATGACAGTGAAAGCCAAATGGAAAACAAATTGCTTTAATTCAGCATATGCCCCTATCCCAAATATTGAGCAAGGGCTCCAGATTTTATCTATATATAGGTTGGATTCCTATTTTAGCTCATTCTTCAATGTTTGTCACTAGATAGTAGGAGGATTTTTAAAATGAATTTGGACATGCTTGAGCCTATACTTATCATCATTAGCATTGATATCATTCTCGGCGGAGATAACGCTGTTGTCATCGCTTTAGCCAGCCGCAATCTCCCCCCTGATCAGAGGAACAAAGCGATCTTCTTAGGAACGGGGTTAGCCATAGCAGCCAGAATATTATTAACCACCGTTGCTCTTTATCTTCTCCAAATTCCGTTCCTTCAATTAATTGGCGGACTACTTCTTTTTTACATAGCGTTAAAACTGCTGACAGATCGAGAAGACACCCAAAATATCAGTGCTGGAGACAGCCTGCTAGCCGCTGTTAAAACCATTGTCTTTGCCGATATTGTCATGGGTTTTGATAATGTGCTGGCTATCGCTGGTGCTTCCCATAATAATATCGCGTTGGTCACAATGGGGCTTTTGGTGTCTGTTCCTATTATTGTCTGGGGAAGCCGTTTTATCCTGATGCTGATGGATCGTTTTCCTTTGCTTATTTATTTCGGGGCAGGAATTCTTGCATATACGGCTGCAGAGATGGTTTTGGAAGACAGCTACGTCCTTCATGCCCTTTATGAGTATCCACTTATTAAAGAATGGCTTCCAGTCTTAGGTGTCGTTGCTACAATCAGCACCGGCTATTTCGTCAATAAGAAAAAAGAAGATGCAGCGGCTTAATATAGAAAAAAAGCTGTGACCATGGAGCGGTCACAGCTTTTTGATATTAGTTGACTAAGCGTTGCGCTTCTTTCAGTTGGAACGTACGTACACTTCTTGGTAAGAAGCGACGGATTTCATCTTCGTTGTACCCCACTTGCAGTCGCTTGTCATCTATGATGATTGGACGACGCAGCAATCCAGGGTTCTCTTGAATTAAGTCGAAAAGCTCCTGCATCGGCAGCTGATCGAAATCAACCTTCAATTTTTGGAAAACTTTCGAACGAGTAGAAATTATCTCTTCTGTTCCATCTTCTGTCATACGTAAGATTTCTTTAATCTCATCTAACGTCAAAGGTTCAGAAAAAATATTTCTTTCAGTGTATGCGATATCGTGTTCTTCTAACCACGCTTTCGCTTTACGACATGATGTACAACTTGGTGAGGTATAAAGTGTTACCATACAGAAACTTCACTCCTCAAAATATTATGGTAAAAATTTGATTCCTTATTACTTTAAAATCAATATAATCTAACCTTGATTATACTATATCACACTTGTCAAGTAATATCTATATTCGCTTTACATAAGTATGCCAAAAGAGGCTTTTTATCTAATGCACTACCCTATTCCACATTTTCCGACACGATAAACCTATTTTTATAAATTTTTTTGTTTTTTCAACTATATCGATTCATTGAAAATACCCACCTTCAATAAGGTGGGTATTCATCTTAATTATGGGTTTTTTGTTTTGTCCAATTCATTGAGAATATCTTCTGTATCCCGCTCTTCATCGATGGAAAGAACTTCGTCTACAGGCTGATAAGCTTTTCCATAGAATTCTTCATCTTTATACGTATGAATTTGGGTGTACATTTTTTTCATTTGGTCATAAATCTGTTCTTCTGAAGCGTCTTCAGGAGACCAATATAAGATTTCCATTTGATTCACTTCATTTGTAGCTAATGAACGTCTCGTATAACCGATGGATTTCGCATGTTTGAAGCCCTCACGCTGGTAGAAACGCAACCGTTTTTCCGTATCTGTTTCGTCATAGTCTACTGGTTCGACTTCAAGGATGATCGGCTTACCTTTTGCTTTCATTTTCTCAATGAGTTTATGACCAAGTCCTTGACCACGTGCTGCAGTGGAAACGTATACATAATCAATAAAAAGAAAAGTATCAAATTCTGCATACATGAGAACATGTTTTTCGCCTTCATCTTTATAGTAAAGATCGCTTTTCTCTTTTAGCAACGCTTCCATATGCTCTTTCGATTTCATTTCCTCTACAGGAAAATATTCGTTAAGCTTTTCATACCAATTCATTGATCTACTCCCTTATCATTAGTCATGTCTATTATACCTGAATTTCCTTACATTGTTAAATTGTCTGAGAGTTCCCGTTAGGTAAAGTTCCCTATTTAACTGAAAAATAAACAAGAAGTGGCGGTTCCCCGCCA
>NZ_JRNX01000340.1 GCF_000786645.1 Halobacillus sp. BBL2006 | reverse complement strand
TCCTGTGGGATGAACATGATCGGTGAGATCCCGGAAGACGGAGTCTGAGGAAGCTCAACACATGCCCACGGAAAGCGAGTCATTTCCAGGACCTCCTAATTCTATCTCAAGTAAAGGAAACTGGCTTACAACCATCTCGAAATCGAGTCTTCCACCACCCTGCACGTTTTGTTGAATAACCTTTATGACCCTGCCACAGGACCCCCTATCATTTAACTGATTCAAAAAGAGAACACATGCCCCGCGCGATCAACAGGCTTATGTATTATATTTATAGACGACTGTACTATAGACCTGTGATTTTGCTTTCGGATCCAGGTACATTGCCGCACTATTAACCGCTGCCATTGCTTCAGTAAAACCTGACGCAATCAGCATCGTTTTACTCGGATAAATAGCGGCGTCCCCAGCCACAAAAATCCCTTCTATATTTGAGCACATGTCAGTCCCAACCGGAATACGCCCTTTTTCTGTTTCAAGGCCCCACTCCGCATACATACTTTTCTCAATCTGTAACCCTTCATAAACCAAAATGTGATCAACTTCTATTTCAAGACCATCCTTCAGGGTAAGGCTTGTCATCATTTCTTCATCTCCATGGAGCTGTTCGACTTCTTGATTTAGATGGGTTTGCACTGAAGAAGCATTCAACTGGTCTACGTCATTTTCATAGACTGCTTTGAATTCATCACCGCAATTAACTAAGTGAACCTCATCCGAGACTTTTTCGAGAGCGAGCGACCAATCAATCCCCACACGGCTTTGAGAAATGACAGCGACTTTCTTCCCTTCATATTGATTCAAATTTTGAATACTATAATGAATTTGTTCCTCTTCAAATTTTTCACTTCCATTCACTTGCAGTGGCTGCATATCAAAGGTGCCCATTCCTGAAGCGATAATCACTGCTTTTGAAAAGTGCTGTTCTCCATGCTCATTTTCCAAAATGAATGATCCATCCTCCTGCTTTTCAATTGAATGGATTTTTTCCTCCGTTGAAACTGTAGGATTCACAAGATCCGTTTGTTTCTTCACTTCGTGCACAAGGTCTTCCCCCGTAATTCCTGGGAATCCACCCACATCATAAATCTTTTTCTCTGGATAGAAAAAAGATACTTTCCCGCCTGGTTCCGGCTGATACTCAATAACTTTCGTCTTCAAATCACGCATCCCGCTGTAAAAAGCAGCATACATTCCCGTTGTTCCTCCACCTATGATGGTCACGTCAAAACGTTCACTCATCTTGATCTCCTCTTCCATATTGATATTTATGTAAATTCACCATTTTATAATCAGTAATGATAATCATTTTCAACAAAAGTATATCGACTTTTTCTAAGCTCTTCAAGGAAACGTTAAAAAATGTAAAGGTTCAGGCCGACCTATTGCTAAGTTCTCATAGATATCGTATTATGATATCGGATTTCGATATTGGAGGTGGAAATGTGCTTCGAGATTTCTTTCTAGGGTCGATTAAAATCCATATACTTTATCATGCAGATGTCGAACCTATTTATGGAGCTTATTTGATGGAAGAACTTGCTTCCCACGGATATGATATCAGCCCCGGGACGCTATATCCGACACTCAAAGGTCTACATAAGAATGGGTTACTCGATAAATATGAAGAGACGGTTCA
>NZ_JRNX01000034.1 GCF_000786645.1 Halobacillus sp. BBL2006 | reverse complement strand
TATTTTTTTTGATTTTCTAGTTTATAATAGAATTATTATGGGTATTGATGATGGCGTGTTTTTTTCGTGGTAGGTTTAAATGAATGAAGAATCTAATAATCTTTGATAAAATTATATTTGTATATTTTTGAACGTGCTATACATTACCGAAAAGGGTTACCTGAGGCGGAGGGTTAGATAATGGATGAGAATTTAAAAAATATCGTTTTGGATCACAGCGATGACATTGTAAAAATGTGGTTGGAGGAAATCAACACACATAAGAAGAATGATTATACATCGACAATTTCAGACGAGATGTTCGAAAGCACGAATCGTGAATTTGTAAATGTCATCTTCTCAAGTCTTGAAAAGCAAGGGCTGTCTTCTGATCTGGACGAGTTTTCCGAAAGGCTGATCAATTTAGGGTGGCCTTTAAGCTACTTGACTGATGGGATGCAAGTGTTCAGAAGAGTGGTCACAGGTTTTATTCTCCAGCAATCAGAAAAAATAGACTCTGACTATTTTTCAGAAGTCCTGAGAAAAGTGGACGGTTGGGTGGATCCGATCATCAATCGTCTTGTAAACGAATACTCGGGCAGCTGGGAACACATCGTTTCCTTGCAGCGTGTAGCGTTACAAGAATTATCTGCACCGTTGATCCCAGTGATGGAGAATATCACCATCATGCCGTTAATTGGGACCATTGACACTGAACGCGCGAAATTGATTATGGAAAACTTGCTGGATGGTGTCATTAAGCATAATGCAGAAGTGGTTCTGATTGATATCACTGGTGTCCCTGTCGTTGATACGATGGTAGCTCACCATATTATCCAGGCAGCAGAAGCTGTACGTTTAATTGGATCGCGTTGTATTTTGGTAGGCATCCGTCCTGAAATTGCTCAAACTATTGTGAACCTCGGAATTGATCTTGGTAAGTTCCCAACGAAGAGTTCCCTTCGCAAAGGATTCCAGACTGCGCTTGAACTAACGAATCGTCGTATTGAAGAAACGCAAAACAAAGACGAAGATATTGAAAAACTAATCGATTCGCTGGATAGGGAGTGAATACAGTGAGAATACCTATATTGAAACTTCATAATTATTTATTAATTTCCATTCAAATCGATCTGGACGACCAAACAGCGATTCAATTTCAAGAAGATCTCTTGAGTAAAATCCATGAAAGTGGTTCGTCTGGTGTTGTGATTGATCTGACCTCTGTGGATATCATCGATTCTTTTATTGCAAAAGTATTAGGTGATGTTGTCACGATGTCTGATTTGATGGGAGCGAAAGTTGTACTTACTGGTATCCAGCCGGCTGTTGCAATGACGTTAATCGATTTAGGCATACATCTGCAGGATGTCCCTACTGCATTAGATTTAGAACAAGGATTGATTAAACTTCGTCAGGAATTGGAGGAGTGACTATGGACTTCCAATCCTGTGTCAATATAAAAAAGGAGTGGGACATTGTTGGGGCTCGTCAATTGGGAAGAGACATTGCCAGAAAGATCGGTTTCGGGACTGTCGACCAAGCGCGTATTGCCACTGCGATATCAGAATTAGCAAGAAATATTTATTTGTATGCTGGAACGGGAAAAATCTGTTTTGAAGCTATTGAAGATATCAACCAAAAAGGAATCAGCATCATGGCTATAGACAATGGTCCTGGGATTAAGGAACTTAGCCAAGTGATGGAGGATGGCTTTTCAACATCTGGTGGACTTGGAGCTGGTCTTCCGGGAGTCAAACGTCTGATGGATGAGTTTGACATTCAATCACAAGATGGAAAAGGCACCGAGATTAAGGTTGTTAAATGGCTCCGTTAAAGGAGGTTAAATATTGAGTACACTGAAGCTTGATTTAGAAAACTACAAAGAATTATTACAAGAGTATATAAGAACGAAAGATGAACAAGCACTGTATCAGGCAGAGCAGTTCAGTAAGCAATCCATGCAGCACAATATATCGCCAGAAGAAATCATCAATGTGCACATTCAGTCCCTTCAGGAGATTTACCCGGAGATGCCGGATTATATTCAAGCTTCATTGAATTTTCTTTTAGAAACTATGATTTCTTATGGCATGGCTTATCAAGAATACCAGTCACTCCGTGAAAGGCAGCTAGAATTAAAATCAGAGATTTCAGTTGCTGCGAATATGCAAAAGACGTTGTTATCCACTGTGAAACCTGAGCTGGAAGAATTAGAAGTCGGAGCGCTTAGCGTACCAGCCAAGCAAATGAACGGGGACTACCACCACTTTGTTTACGATAACGAAGGATCCTTGGGAATAGCGATTGCAGATGTCATCGGGAAAGGCGTTCCTGCAGCGCTTTGTATGTCCATGATCAAATATTCTATGGACAGCTTTCCAGAGATGCGTATGGACCCCGGTGTCATTCTAGGGAGTTTAAATCGAGTGGTTGAACGTAATGTAGACTCCAGTATGTTCATAACGATGTTCTACGGCTTGTACAATACGAACAATCACACATTTTATTATGCATCTGCAGGTCATGAGCCTGGTTTTTATTTTCATAAAGACAAAGGCGAATTTGAAGAAATCGATGCCCCTGGACTTGTTCTTGGCGTATCCTCAGAGGCTACGTATCATCAAAAACAGATTGAAGTTGAGCAAGGGGACATGATCATCTTGCTGACAGATGGTGTGACCGAATGCCGTCAAGGGGATCGTTTTATTGAACAAGAGGAAATTCTTCATGTCATTAAATCTTTTTCCCATCTTCCGGCTCAAGAAATTGTCGAGAACGTGTACAAGTATTTTGAGCGGCTGCAGGATTTCCAATTGCGAGATGATTTTACATTAATTATTTTGCGAAGGAACGTTTAATGAATATCCAGGAAGGGTAACTATATTCTGATTGACTTTTCTAGGAATAATAGGAGGACTTTTAGATGAACTTAACTATAGATGTTACTAATAAAGAAAATATCGCGTACATTTCCCTAGCGGGAGAGGTAGACGCTTTTACAGCACCTAAATTGAAAGACACACTTCTACCATTGACGAAAGAAGAAGGTCAAACCGTGGAAGTCAATCTTCAGGATGTGAATTACATGGATTCAACAGGATTAGGTGTATTCATCAGTGCTTTAAAATCGACGAAGGAACACAACAGCGAAATGAAGCTTGTTCAAATGCAAGAGCGTGTCTATCGTCTGTTTAAGATAACTGGTTTGACAGAAATAATGAACATTGATTCTGCAGTGCGGGGTGGAATGTAAATATGGAACCATTTGATTTTGTTGAAGTGAAAGTGCCGGCCAAAGCCGAATATATTGGCGTGGTTCGTTTAAGTACGTCTGGAATTGCGAATCGGATGGGGTTCGCTTATGAAGATATAGAAGATCTGAAAGTAGCCATCTCAGAAGCGATTACGAATGCAGTAAAACACGCTTATAAAGAGACAGGGGAGGGTGAAATCACCATCGGGTTCGGTGTTTATGAGAACCGCCTTGAGGTCATGGTCGCAGATCATGGTGGAAGCTTTAACCTCGGGGAAATTAAAGAAGACATCGGGCCATACCAACAAGATGACGATATCGAAGAGCTTCGTGAAGGTGGATTTGGTCTATTCTTGATCGATGCACTTATGGATAAAGTAGAAATCAATAGCAAATATGGAGTAATTGTCCTGATGACAAAATATCTCCATGAAACTGAGGTGGGTCAGAATGGCGACCAGATCTCAACATCACAATGACGAAGTATATGAATGGATCGAGTTTTTACAAGAAAACCCACGTGATGAAGTCGTACAAGAGAAAATCGTTCTTGTCTACAAAGATCTTGTAGAATCCATCGCTCGAAAATACTCAAAGAATAGTACAATTCACGAAGATTTGGTGCAAGTTGGAATGCTTGGTCTACTAGCAGCGATCCGTCGATATGACCCCGAATTCGGAAAATCATTCGAATCGTTTGCCATCCCAACTATTATTGGTGAGATTAAGCGTTTTATCAGGGACAAGACGTGGAGCGTCCATGTGCCTCGACGGATCAAAGAGCTAGGTCCGAAGATTAAAAAAGCTGCCGAGGAATTGACAAGTATTCTTCAGCGCTCTCCCTCTGTACTCGAAATTGCTGAGCACTTAGAGGTTTCAGAAGAAGATGTATTAGAAACGATGGAGATGGGTAAAAGTTATAAAGCTCTTTCCGTCGATCGTAAAATTGAAGCAGATTCAGATGGAAGTACGGTCACTATTCTTGATTTGATCGGAAACCAAGAAGATGGTTATTCTCATATCGATCAGCAGATGCTATTAGAAAAAGTCCTCCCTATTTTAAGTGAACGAGAGCAGGAAATTCTTCAGTGCACCTACTTTGAAAATATGAGTCAGAAAGACACGGGTGAAAGGCTTGGGATATCCCAAATGCATGTTTCCCGTTTACAGCGACGAGCACTTCGGAAGCTGAGAGAAGCTCTGCAGTCCGAGTCGGTTGAGGCATTCTAGTGGATAAGCAACAAAACCACGTCAACGTCTCCGTATATCAAAAGGCGAAAAAGGGTAACTATTATTGTGGTGACAGTTACTACTTCAAAGAAACAGATGAAGCTTTTGTATGTGCATTGGCAGATGGTTTAGGGAGTGGAGAATTGGCGCGTGATTCATCACAGGCCGTTATGGATGTGATTGAAGAGAACCCTCCGTTGACAGTAGAAGCTCTTGTGAAAAAATGCAATGAGGCTTTGATGGGGAAACGAGGCGTTGTTTTAGGAGTCCTACGCATCGATTTTCAAACAGATACTTATTCTTATTCTTCCATCGGCAATATTGGAGTCATAACGATTGACTCGGAAGGCAAACGGAGTAGAAGTATTCCGCTTGCCGGATATCTAGCTGGCTACCCCAGGGATTTGAGGGTAACAAGAGGGAAGGTTCATAAAGGAATGAAGTTTTTGATGTTTTCGGATGGGGTCAATGACCGCCGATTGTCTAAGCATATTACAGAAGCGAGAAGTGTCGACTATATTACTGAAGAATATAAACAGCTTTACGGCCAAGCGCGTGAAGACGATACAACGTTGATCGCGATGGAGTATGAATAGAAAGGTCTTATTCTTAATCAAAGGAATAAGGCCTTTTATTGTGTTTAAATGTCTGAGATGCTCCGTTCTTTGCAAGTCAGTTGAGGGATTATTTGGTACAATACAAAATAGATGTTATTGAAGGAGGTCTTTTTTTGAGTGAACAACAGAGTCCTGAATTATTGAAACTTGTCTCTCAACAGACAAAGTTGAATGAAAAATCGATTAAGCAAGTCATTGATCTTTTAAACGAGGGAAATACAGTTCCTTTTATCGCCCGTTATCGAAAAGAATTAACAGGCGGATTAGATGAAGTGCAAATCAAATCCATTGAAGACCAATGGAACTATGTGAAAAACGTAAGTGAAAGAAAAGAAGAAGTGATCCGTCTCATTGATGAGCAAGGCAAATTGACAGATGAGCTTCGTAAAGAAATCGAAGCGGCTACTCAGCTGCAAAAAGTAGAAGATCTTTATCGACCTTATAAGCAAAAACGAAGAACACGCGCCACTGTTGCAAAAGAAAAAGGGTTGGAGCCTCTGGCTTTACAAGTGTGGAAGCAGGAAGAAATCAATGTTACGCAAGAAGCCAAAACATACTTCTCTGAAGAGCACGAATTGGAATCAGTTGATCAAGTCCTTGGTGGAGTTAACGATATTCTAGCTGAATGGATATCTGATGATCCGCAATACCGTGAACAGATCCGTAAGCAGACTTTCCAAAAAGGAACCATTGCTTCTACAGACAAAAACGCAGAGCAGGATGAAAAAGCCATTTTCGAGATGTATTACGACTACCAGGAGCCGGTAGGTAAGATTGTCTCCCACCGTATTCTTGCTTTGAACCGTGGGGAAAAAGAAGATGTTATTAAAGTATCGATCCAGCCACCGGAAGAATCCATCGTTGCTTTTCTTGAAAAGAAGGTCATACTGCCTTCAACGAAAGGACAACTTCGCTCACTCTTAACAGAGGCGATCCAAGACAGTTACAAGCGTTTAATTCAGCCATCGATTGAAAGGGAAATTCGCAACTCTCTTTCTGAGTCGGCGGAGGAACAGGCGATCGAAGTCTTTTCAAGTAACTTGAGAAGTTTATTGCTTCAGCCACCGTTAAAAGGGAAAGTCGTGCTGGGAATCGACCCTGCATATCGTACAGGTTGTAAACTCGCTGCCGTAGATGAAACAGGTAAAGTCCTGGACATCGGAGTCATGTATCCAACAGCTCCTAGAAACGATGTGAAAGGTGCTGAGAAACTATTGCTTTCGTTCATGGACAGGCATCCCATTGAATTGATGGCCATAGGGAATGGTACGGCTTCAAGGGAGACTGAGCAGTTCGTAGCCGATATGATCCAGAAGCATAAACTGAATGCTTCCTATATGATCGTTAACGAAGCAGGGGCAAGTGTTTACTCGGCCTCTAAGTTAGCACGTGACGAATTCCCTGATTTTCAAGTTGAAGAGAGAAGTGCCGTCTCGATAGCTAGAAGAGTGCAGGATCCACTAGCTGAACTCGTGAAGATTGATCCTAAATCGATCGGAGTAGGCCAATACCAACATGATGTCAGTCAGAAAAAA
>NZ_JRNX01000339.1 GCF_000786645.1 Halobacillus sp. BBL2006 | reverse complement strand
CCGTATTTAGCAACGGAACCGAAAGTATCTCGAAATCGAGTCTTCCAGATAACTGCATATTTGTTGAATAGCTTTTAGAAGTCATCATTTAAAAACTATGAATGACAAAAAGATCGCCCAAAACCAAGGAGGTGTTCTGGGCGATCTTTTTGTTAGGAAATTGCACCATGGTTTTCCAGAGCCTGTTGAGCAGCTTTCTGTTCAGCTTCTTTCTTCGTTCTACCGATACCAATGCCACCGATATCCCCTTGAATCCTGACATGGGCAATAAATTCTCTACTGTGGGCCGGGCCTCTCTCTTCGACGATTTCATATTCAATCTTACTATTCTTGTCTCGTTGAATGAACTCTTGAAGTTGACTCTTAAAATCCATCGCATGAGAAAAAGCACCTTTTTTCACTTTCGGATACACATAAGACCTTAAAAATTGAACGACGGTCTCAAAACCTTGATCTAAGTAGAGAGCACCTATGAACGCTTCAAAAACGTCCGCAAGTAAAGCTGGACGATTTCTTCCACCAGTCATCTCTTCACCTTTACCAAGCAGGATGAGATCCTGAAAATTTAACTCATTGGCGAATTGCACAAGTGAAACTTCACAAACGATAGACGCACGAAATTTCGTCAACTCACCTTCCGCCATATTAGGAAACTCTCGATATAGATATTGGGATACCCCCAACTCTAAGACAGCATCTCCCAGAAACTCAAGTCGTTCATTATCTTCACGGTCGGTTTTCCGATGCTCATTCACATAAGATGAATGCGTGAAAGCTTGTTCCAGTAACGAAACATCATTAAACTGGACATCTATATTGTTTTGAAAACTGGAAAAATCATCCATAGATCACCTTGTCCTTTACTACGAATTTAAACAATAGGAAAGGCTGCCTGCAGAAACAGGCAGCTATAGAAGTATTACGATACGCTGTTTATGTAGTTCACAGCGTCGCCTACTGTATTGATTTTTTCAGCTTCTTCATCAGAGATTTCCATATCAAACTCATCTTCGAGCTCCATTACAAGCTCAACTACGTCTAAAGAGTCTGCTTCTAAATCTTCTTTGAAGGAAGCTTCCATAGTTACTTTAGATTCATCAACGTCTAATCTATCGACGATGATCTGTTTTACTTTATCAAATGTTTCTGCCATTGGAACTTCACCTCCCTTCAGTAATTATAGTAAAACTTTTTATAGAAGCGCAAGAGTCCCTTGAAAATAGGGATTCACTTCTTCTTAATTCCTCATGGTTCCCTTGAGAACCTTGGGTGGATATCCGCTTCCGAACTTATTTTCACATCACCATACCGCCATCGACATGGAGCGTTTGTCCTGTCATGTATGCGGAATCTTCAGATGCAAGGAAACGGACGACGCGTGCAACGTCTTGCCCTTCTCCCAAACGTTTCAGCGGAATAAGCGCCATCATTTGCTCGCGCTGTTCCTCCGTCAAAGCCTCAGTCATATCTGTAGCAATATACCCTGGCGCTACTGCATTAACCTGAATGTTTCGGGAGGCTAGCTCTTTAGCATTTGATTTCGTTAGTCCAATGACGCCAGCTTTTGCAGCAACGTAGTTGGCCTGTCCAGGGTTTCCGGATACACCCACAATGGAAGCAACATTGATGATTCTACCATATTTTTGCTTCATCATCTGACGAGTGACGCCCTTGGTACAAAGAAATACGCCTTTCAAGTTGGTATCGATGACGGAGTCGAATTCTTCTACTTTCATACGCATAAGAAGGTTGTCTTTCGTAATACCTGCATTGTTCACTAGGATATCCAAGCGTCCAAATTCATCAACAACCGTTTTCACCATGCGTTTCACATCATCTTCACTGGCTACATTTGCTTGAATTTTAATCGCCACGCCACCGTTTTCTTTGATTTCCTGAACAACGGATTCAGCTTTATCTTCGCTTCCTGCGTAGTTGACAGCTACCTTGGCACCTTTTGATGCTAGTTCAAGTGCGATGGCACGCCCAATCCCTCTAGAGGCACCTGTAACGAGAGCTACCTGATCTTGTAACATTAAGCTTCCTCCTTATACCATTCAATAAATGCTTGTGTTGTATCTGGGTCTTGTACATTAAATGTCTTCATACGGCGTTTCACTTTACGTACCAAGCCACTTAGAACTTTCCCATGACCAATTTCTACAATCGCGTCCACATCTTCTTCCACAAAAGCTTCCAAGATTTGCTGAAAACGAACCGGAGAGTATAATTGCTCGACGAGAAGTTTTTCAATGGTACCAGCCTCTTTGACAGCAGACGCTGTCACATTTGCATAAACGGGCACCCCCGCGTCCTTCACGTTCACATCTGATAAATAGGATGCAAAATCATCACTAGCTGGTTTCATAAGACGAGAGTGGAATGGTCCACTGACGTTCAACGGAAGAACACGTTTCGCTCCAGCTTCTGACAGCTTTTGAGAAGCTTGTTCCACGCCATCTTTCGTACCTGAAATAACAATTTGCCCTGGACAATTGATATTAGCAAGGTCGACAGCCAATTCTCCATCAAAATCCTGGATTACTTCTTCAATGGCTTCCTGGGATAAACCAAGCACGGCAGCCATTGTACCCTTCCCTGTCGGATAGGCTTCTTCCATCAATTTCCCTCGCGTGTTCACAAGCTTCACTGCTTCAATTGGTTCAAGAGCTCCAGATGAAACGAGAGCACTGTACTCACCAAGGCTGTGACCGGCAGTCATAGATGGCGTGATGCCTTCCTCTTTTAGAACCATGTTAATAGCTACACTATTCAACAAGAGCGCCGGCTGAGCATTTTCCGTTTTAGTCAGCTCTTCTGCTGGTCCTTCAAACATCAATTTCGTCAGCGAATAACCTAATGCGTCATCTGCTTCATCAAAAAGTTTCTTTACGGCAGGATACGCTTCATACATCTCTTTCCCCATACCGACTTCCTGAGATCCTTGTCCAGGAAATACAAAGGCTACTTTCTTCATGATTCTTCCTCCTTCTGCTGCATCTCTTTCAGTGTATTCGATATTGTTGTCGTCACGTTCAACTCGATCATTTGACAGGCTTGCCGAATCGCATTATAGATAGCGCGCTCATTCGATGATCCGTGAGCTTTAATGACGGGAGCTGCCAAACCGAATAAACCAGCCCCACCATACTCAGAGTAATCTAGTTGTTCTTTTAATTTTCTTAGATCATTTTTAGCTAAGCCCGCTGCGATCTTCGTTTTAAAGTTACTCATAAATGTCTTTTTCATCATAGAAAACATCGTCAAAGCCGTACCTTCAATCGTCTTTAAGGCGACGTTCCCAGTGAAACCATCTGTCACGACCACATCAGCCACACCATCTAGTAAATCTCTCGCTTCCACATTTCCCACAAAATGGATCGGCGCATCTTTCATTAACTGAAAGGCTTTTTTCGTTAAATCACTACCTTTTCCATCTTCGGTACCAACATTCAATAATCCTACACGAGGACGAGAGATATTTCGGACATTTTGAGCGTAAATAGAACCAATTACAGCATATTGCAACAAATGCTCAGGTTTTGCATCAACGTTCGCTCCAACATCCAGCATTAAAAAGCCCTTGCCATCCTGGGTTGGCAGCGTAGGGCTTAGAGCAGGTCTGTCCACTCCATTCATGCGGCCCACTACAAACAAGCCTGCACTCATCAGTGCGCCAGTATTTCCTGCTGAAATACAACCATCAGCCCGTCCTTCTTTCACTTCATTGGCCGTCAATACCATGGAAGATTTCTTCTTTCTTCTAACAGCTCTTACCGGCTCATCTTCTGATGTTATAACTTCTGTCGTATGTATGACGGAGATATTCTTCTGTCCGTTTAAAAACGGGTCGATTTTTTCTTGATCACCTATCAGTGTGATCTCCAGCCCCTTGATCGACTCTGCGGCTTGAACAGCGCCTTTGACGATCGCTTCAGGAGCATTGTCTCCGCCCATTGCATCTATGGCAAGCTTCATCTCTTCCAACTCCTTCTATTGATTGGAACGATACATATGAAAGGTTCCAGCAAAAACTTCTTCGTTTTCAACATAACTTTGAACTTGAACGATTGTTTGGCCTTTATCGTCTTCCCCTTTTACTGTTGCTTTAGCAACCACACGCTCCCCGAGCTTAACTTGTCTAGCAAAGTGGATGTTAGAGCGAGCAGTAAGTGCCAACTCATCATTGATGACCGCTACAGCTAAGGAATTTGCTTGGGCAAACAGGTGATGACCGCGGGCAATATTATTTCGAGAAAAAACATGTTCAGGACGAATATCTAAAATAGAAATGGCGCGGACATCAAGCTCTAAATCGACCACCTCTCCAATCACTTCTTCAATTGGCAAGGCTTTAACCGTTTCATTCCATTCCTGAGTAGCTACCGATTTAATCCGTTCCCGCAGTTCAGGTATAGACATTTCCATGCGATCAAGTCGAATCGTTTGAATACTTACACCGAATCGTCTGGCTAATTCCTCATCAGTAATAAATGGTGAAGATTCTATTGTGCTTTTCAATTCTTCTTGCCTTAATTTTTTTGTCTTTTTCATCGTGGTCCCACCGTCCGTTTAATCATAAGCAAAAGCTTTATGACTAGGTACTAATAGTAATATATAATACCAATAAAAATTACGCAAGGATAGTTGTTTAAATCGCTTTACGTAATCTCCCTTCAAAGGACTCCAGACTCAGTTTTAAAGCAATTTTGATGTGAATCCATAAAGGCAATCGTACCGAGTGGAACACCGAGGTTTGGTCGACAGTGACCAATGGAAAAACCTTGCAAAACGGGGAAATTATACCTTTTGAAGAAGTCGAAAAAGAAATGATCAATCATAGGACGCTGCTCATCTTCTACATTCAGATTACCAAGGATAAGTCCACGGAGACCCCTGAACTTTCCTGCCTGTTGCAAATGATTAAACAGCGCATCAATTCGGTAGGCAGGTTCATCCACTTCTTCGATTAAAAGAATTTTTCCGCATGTGTCTATCTCAAACGGAGTTCCGAGAGAATCTGCCAGCAAGGTGAGATTCCCTCCAACAAGCATTCCTTCTCCAACGCCTCTTCTTAACGGAGGAGCTGAAGTTATAAAGGTTAAAGGTTCTGATGAAAATAGTTGTCGAAAGGAGTTCATTGTGCTTTTATGATTCGATTGTTGATTAAGGTCGGATGCAATCATCGGGCCATGAAAAGTGACGAGTTCACTATACTTCATTATTGCATTCAATAAAAAAGTAATGTCGCTGTACCCCCATACAATTTTGGGATGACGATGGATTAGTCTGTAATCCAAACCTTCAGCTATGCGGGCGGTTCCATATCCGCCTCTAGCGCAAAATACCGCACGTATGGAAGGGTTGAGGAACATTTGATGCAGATCATCAACACGTTCCCAGTCTTCAGCAGCCAAATACGATTTTTTATGAAACACATGGCTTCCAATTACAGGTACAAGGCCTATACTTTGAAGAGCTTTTACTCCTTCTTGTAATTCCCTTGGATTAGGAGGGCCCGCCGGAGCTACAATACCGACGCGATCTCCTGCACATAAGTGATTAGGTTTGATCATTAGGTCTCCACCTTTAAAGGGGCCTTTATTTGGCCCCTCATTTTTAAAGTATGTGGTTGTTGTAGGATCTATTATATGAGCATTCAGTCCAATACATCGCCTAATAATTGATCATCTTGATAAACCTTCTCTTTTAAATCGCGATAACGCTCATCCTGCTCCAAAGATTCATTCATGATCATATCAGCCGCATCTTTTCTTGCTGTTTCCAATGCTCTATAATCATGAACCATATCTCCCACTTTAAACTCTGGCATTCCACTCTGCTTCTTGCCGAAAAAGTCACCAGGACCCCTAAGCTTTAAATCCTGCTCAGATAACTCAAAGCCATCACTTGTCTCTGTCATGATCCTCATCCGCTCTTTACCGACATCTCCTTTCGGGTCCGCCAGCAAAATACAGTAACTTTGGTCGGAGCCTCTTCCTACACGTCCTCGTAATTGGTGGAGCTGCGACAATCCGAAACGCTCTGCATCATAAATGACCATGACCGTTGCATTCGGAACGTTAACTCCAACTTCTACTACCGTTGTCGAAACCAGGACTTTGAGTTGATTATTCGCGAATTGCTGCATTACTTCCTCTTTTTCGTCATTGTGAAGACGACCATGCATCAATCCAACATGAATATCCGGTTCGTAAACAGTAGAAAGCTGCTCATAGAGGTCTACAGCATTTTGGATATCCAACTTGTCGGATTCTTCAATTAGCGGGCATATGACATAGGCCTGATGCCCTTTGTCAACCTCTTTTTGGATGAAGGATAGTACACGGTCCGTCATCTGTCCTTTCACCCAATAAGTTTCAACTGGTTTGCGCCCTGCCGGCATTTCATCGATAACAGAAACATCCATATCTCCAAAAGCTGTGATCGCTAATGTCCTAGGAATTGGCGTAGCTGTCATAAATAGAACATCAGGGCGCAATCCTTTATCTCGTAATGCCCTCCGTTGATTCACTCCGAAACGGTGTTGTTCATCAACGATAACGAATCCTAAGTCGTCAAATAATACTTCATCCTGGATAAGCGCATGCGTCCCGATTAAAATATCAATCTCTTTATTTTGAACAGCCTCTAATATCTCACGCCTTCGCTTCCCCTTAATTGAACCTGTTAACAACGCAACAGAGGCACGCCCTTTGAACAATTCTTCCAAAGATTGGTAGTGCTGTTCGGCAAGAATTTCTGTTGGAACCATTAGAGCCCCTTGCTTTCCTGAAGTGATGGAAGCGTACAGAGCTATAGCTGCAACAGCTGTTTTTCCTGAACCGACATCTCCTTGAAGGAGGCGATTCATTCTATGAGGGCTTTTCATATCTTTTAAGATTTCTGCGAGTGACCGTTTCTGAGCTGTTGTCAGCTCAAAAGGAAGTGACTGCACAAATCCGGTGAGGAGGTCGTTATCATACTCCTGGGCATTTCCTGTGGTTGCTTCTCTATGTTGTTTTCTAAGCAGTTGCATCTTCAATTGAAAAATTAAAAATTCTTCATAGATGAAGCGGCGTTTTGCATGCTTCAATAGAATTCTGGTCTCAGGGTAATGCATTTGCCTGATGGCATTTGTTCGATCAGGTAACTTATAAGAAAGCTGCAAGTCCTCAGGTAGAATTTCAGGAACATTCCCTCCATACTCATCAAGGGCAGATTTAATGATTTTTCTAAGGCGTTGAAGACCCACGCCTTCTTTTAATTGATATACGGGCTGAATCGGTTCCTGACTCTTCGATTCACCTTTTTTAAATTGACTTACGGTTATCTGCAATCGCTGCTGGTCCCATTTCCCCGTCACAGTTACTGTATCTCCCTGGTTCAATTGCTTTTTAGCAAAAGCTCTATTGAACATTACAGCTTTGACAGCGAATTGGTCGACTTGAAGCGTAAACGACAACCTTGATTTCTTTCGGCCAAAATAGCTTAGGGAAGGCTCAGATACAACCTTCCCTTCAATCGTAGCTTTTTCATTGTGAGTCAATTCGGTCAAAGGTTTCGTTTCGTAAGAGTCATAACGGAAAGGAAAATAGAACAATAAATCCTCTACGGTAAAAAGACCGAGCTCATTCAATTGTTCTTTAAATTTTTCTCCGACTCCATTGATTTCGCTAATCGATTGGCTCAACACAACATTCACTCTTTCTTCAATGATATTCCATACACTTTAGCTTCTAATTCTCTCCCCGTCGGAGTAGCAGCAAGACCTCCCTGAGCCGTTTCTCTGAAGGCTGAAGGCATGCGTTGCCCCACTTTATACATCGCATCGATGACTTCATCACATGGAATACGGCTAGTTACTCCAGCCAGTGCCATATCGGCAGCCACGACCGCATTGGAGGCTCCCATTGCATTCCTTTTAACGCATGGAACTTCTACCAACCCTGCTACAGGATCACAAATAAGGCCAAGCATATTTTTCAACGTGATAGCCATGGCTTCTGCAGATTGAGACGGTGTGCCTCCAGCCATTTCAACGATCGCCGCTGCTGCCATCCCTGCTGCTGATCCTACTTCAGCCTGACATCCTCCTGCCGCCCCTGAAATTGATGCATTGTTAGCGACGACAAAA
>NZ_JRNX01000338.1 GCF_000786645.1 Halobacillus sp. BBL2006 | reverse complement strand
AAAAAAGAAAAACACTTGAGTTGAGATTAAATGCGGAACCACCTCGGGAGACACGACAAGCATAAGACAAGGAATGTAGTGAGGTGATCTTTCCTCACGAAAGTCATTGACTTATGTCTCGAGTGTCTAGGTGGAGGAGCTGGATAGATCGAAAAGCGGAATTGACCTGGGTGGTCGACATAAGTCAATAAAAAAAGCTGGACCAATAGCAGGTCCAGCTTTTTTTATTGACTTATGATTCGTTTTGCCGCGTGCCCCGTTCTCTGTGCAGCCTTAGACGGTAAACTCCAAGGATAATGGCAGCCACAATGAGACTTTCTGGAAGCGGCAAATTCAAACCAAGGATCAGAGTCAAGATAAACGTTCCAATTATCAATACAGAATAAACGACAATGTTCTTTCCTAAAGGAAGTTTTCTAGCAAAACCTAGTTTAAATGTGATGATCGTCAAAATAACGACAGTCAAATATAAAAGCATAAAAGAACGAAATAACATCGAAACTTCATTCTCATTATTCAGGTTCACTTCATTTCCGAGGCCTTGGAAAAAGAAATTCGCCACTGGCCATAAGTCCGTAGGGACCGTAAGTGTTGCCATGTCTTCCATGATGTTCCTCCTCGTATCTCCCTATTCTATCCTCTATCATACTAAATGTAGGAAAAAGAAACCACCCTTTGTCCAATTTTCATTCTTAGGCTTAATCATATATAATAGCGTTTGAGGTGAGACTTTTGAAAAATTTTCAACCTAACATGGCATTTTTAGCTGTTCTCGTTATCCTATCTTTTGTATGCGTAGGGTTTGCCATTGGACAGGAAAGTTTCTGGCTGGCAGGCTTCCTCTTTCTATTAGGATTTATGATTATGGGATATGGGCTTAAACTGAAAAGGCAGCAGGATACTTAAAGAAAGCGACCGCCAACTGAACGGTCGCTTTTTTGTATGTTATTTTTTTAAGTCCACATATCCGTCACTGATTTCATCATGAATGTTTATCCTACTAGCTAATACGGTTGTTTGATTTAATAAATCAAGCTCCTCTTTGTCCGCACGTGACACCGTACCTCCGACTTCTTGTACCAGAATCGCACCCGCAGCATAGTCCCAAGGCATAAGAGTCATCGTCAAATATCCATCTAGAATTCCTTCAGCTACAAAAGCAAATTCTAAAGCAGCGGAACCATAGGAACGTGTACTTCGAAGTTTTTTCACCAATTTTTCAATCCCACGGTGATCAACATGGGGATTTTCAGGAAGCATCCACGTCGTATTCAAAGCTAGTATAGACTGCTCTAACGGTCTTGATTCATTCAATACAGGCAGTTGATGGTCATTCTTGTAAGCCCCTTGTCCTTTTTGAGCGGAATACAATGTGTCTTCCATCACGTTATAAATGAGACCGATTTCACCTACCCCGTCATGATAGATCCCGATGGAAATTGCAAAGTTCCTTTTCTGATGGACAAAATTCATCGTTCCGTCGATAGGATCAACAATCCATACCGTTCCTTTCATCTCCTCGATTTCATCCCCAAACCCTTCTTCTCCTAATAGGAAGTGTTCAGGATAAGTACCTTTAATTCTTTTAGCAAAAAACTGCTCTGTCTCCTGATCCATTTCTGTTACAAGATCATTAGGATTCGATTTCGTTTCAATCGATCTTGGAGCATCAATTTTTTCTCTGATTCTTTCCCCTGCTTCCATGATCCAGGTTCTCGCATGGTTGAAAATATCTTGCTTCATCTGTTTATCCATAAGTTCGTACCCCTTTAATCAAGTTCAATCTTTATCGTATCAAAATGACGTTCATCTTGCATGTTTGGGAGTCAACATGGGGAAGCGCCTATTGATGAATGAAAAAAATACGAGCAACCCTATTGTTGCTCGTAATTATGAAGACCATTCAATCAATTGCTTACGAAGTGCGGAGAGCTTTTTCTTACTTTTATTTATCTGCTCCTCGTCACCGGCGATCATTGCATCATGCAATGTCACAAGTTCGTAATCAATTTCCATACGGATTACCGGGAGCTTCTCTTCAGCTTCTCGTTTACGTAACGCTTCCATGACATGTTTCATTGCCATTCCCTCCCTCTTAAATCCTTGCTATATATATATGTTAGTAATGTGACAGAAGTTTCAGTTAGATTACTTATATGTAACCCATTTTATTATGATTCAAACCAAGTGAACACATTACTTCATAAAGCCGTACGGTTTTTGTTAAACTAACATGTAGTTGATATAGGAGTTGATGATCATGAGTACTTTTAATGGATTTACTCAAAAGGATTTCGATGTGTTCTCCATTTTAGGCTTGGAAAATCGGATGAGTGCATTAAGGGAACAGATTTCACCTAAGCTGGAAGCCATTGCGACGGAACTAGAGCCAGATGTTACGGCAATGACAGGGGATGAGATGTTTGTTCACGTTGCAAAACATGCCAGAAGGAAGACCAATCCTCCAAATGACACATGGGCAGCACTCGCTTCTAATAAAAGAGGGTACAAAAAACTGCCTCATTTTCAAGTCGGTTTATGGGAGAGTCACGTATTTATCTGGTTTGCCGTTATATACGAGAGCCCAATCAAACAAGAATTTGCTAAAACATTAGAAAAGAACAGGAAGAAAATTCTTTCTGACATCCCCAAAAATTTTGTCTGGTCTGTTGATCATACTAAACCCGATTCCATGCCGCATGAGGACGTGGATGAAGAAAAATTCTTGTCTATGACAGATCGTTTAAAGAATGTTAAAAAAGCCGAAATTCTTTGTGGACAAAATATCCCTCGCAATGATAAACGATTGAAGGATCCAGAAGCTTTCCTTAAATTATGTAAAGAAACTTTTGAAACACTGGAGCCTCTTTACAGTTATACGAAGCAGTTAAATTAAAAAGAAGGAGCAGACTTAATCCAGTCTGCTCCTTCTTTCATTATTGATCCATACTTATTCGGTCACCTTGAGCCTTAGAGCGTGCTTTTTTCACTGTGTGATAGCAGGAATACCCTGACTCTTTTTCAAATTCTCCACAAAGCTTCTTTTCTTCACTTTTAGATGGAACAATTTGCTTGAACCTCGTATAAGCGAGTAATAAATCATCACGGCTGACATTGTTTTCATACGCTTGCTCAACCAAAGAATAGAAATTGACAACATCTATGATTTCTTCTTTCGTCCAATATGTTTCATCAATTGGATAACTGTAACTCATTTATAGACCCCCTTATGTATTACGTTGACCATTTTGTACGGATTTGTTCCGCTTCTTTCAAAATTCTTTGAAAAAGTTCCGACACCGTAGGAACGTCGTTAATTCTTGAAGTCACTTGACCGGCCCATCCGAAACCCTGGTCATCCAGCCCCTCATAAATATACTTTTTGTTAGCCTCTCCACTTATGTAGTCTTTCAGTCCCTCATACCCTGCCTTTTCTTTTTCCAACTCAATAATTTGGTCGGTCCATTTATTTCTAAGCGCTCTAGCAGGCGTCTTCAGGCTACGTTTGATAACAGTTGTCGAAGTCTCGTCCGCTTCAATTAAGGCTTGTTTGTAACTGTTGTGGGCGTGAACACATTCTTCTGTAGCAATGAAACGTGTCCCCATTTCTATCCCCTCTGCACCAAGAGCAAGAGCCGCCATCAACCCTTTTCCATCGCCGATGCCGCCTGATGCGATCACTGGAATAGATACGGCGTCTACTACTTGGGGCGTCAGCACAAACGTACCTACATCATCTCTACCAAGATGACCTCCTCCTTCATGACCGACGACCATGACTGCATCCGCTCCCAATTCTTCTGCCTTCACCGCTTGACGCCGGGCAGCCACTAATACAAGAGTTTTTATGCCTGTATCTTTCACCATTTCCAATACCGGTTTAGGATTCCCTCCAGTTACAGAAATCGCTGGCACGTTTTCATCGATTGCTACTTGAACTCGATCTTCAAATGATCTTCCGTGTTGTCCAATAGCGAAGTTCACCCCGAACGGTTTAGAAGTCACGGTTCGCACTTTCTCGATTTCATATCTTAATTGTTCAGGTCCGTCCATGCTCATTGCCGTGATCTGGCCGAGTCCACCCGCTCGCGAAACGGCTGCAGCAAGATCAG
>NZ_JRNX01000337.1 GCF_000786645.1 Halobacillus sp. BBL2006 | reverse complement strand
TCGGAGCGGCCATCCTTCCACCTTACAAGACAAATGCCCTAAGTAATGGCAGATATTAGATATGTTGCGCTAATCTACCATAAAAAACCGAACGATGGTGAAATCTTATCATAAGAATTTCACCATCGTTCGGTTTTTAGAATGGCTAAAACACTTTCGTCCCAGCCCCTTTTTATTTTTGATTCGGATAATCACAATATTCGATGATGGTTCCTTCTGTATCGGCTGGGTTTAAGTAAATCAAGCGTCTGCCATGTTTATTCGTACGAAGCGACCAGTCGAGCGTGCGAATTCCTTGTTTTTCAAGATCTGTCAGTGCCTTATCAAGATCCTCGACATGATAAGCCACATGATGGACGCCCTTTCCTTTTTGTTTAATGAATCGCGCGATGGGGGATGTCGTATTGTTTGTGGGCATCAGCAATTCTGTCCGGTCACCATCAATATCGATAACTGCTATTTCACTCTCTACACCTTCCGCTTCACTGCGATAATGGTCGATCAATGTTCCGCCTAGCGTCTCCGTGTAAAATTGGATACTTTCTTCAATGTTACGGACAGCAATGCCGATATGGTCTAATTTTTTCTTCATGATGAATTCTCCTTCTGCTGGGGTGCATTCATTTTATCATAATAAAATAACTGCCTCTCAATCAGGGATTCCCTTTTGAGAGGCAGTTTGATTTTAGCTTAATTGTTTAACGACTTCTTTTGCTACAACTTCTGTTGATTGCGGGTTTTGTCCTGTAATCAGATTGCCATCTACTTCATAGTGAGTCGCCCAGTTTTCACCTGATAAAACGGTGGCCCCAAGCTCATTCAGCTTACTTTCAAGCAGGAACGGCATGTGTTTGTCGAGTGTTGTTTCTGCTTCTTCCGCATCTGTGAAGGCGCTCACGCGTTTCCCTTTGACAAGTGGTTCGCCATTGGAAAGTGTAGCTCCTACTAACCCAGCAGGCCCATGGCAGACAGCGGCTACAATTTTATCGGATTCGTAAAAGTCACGTAAAAGCTTTTGAAGCTTTTCGCTGTCTGGAAAGTCAAACATTGTACCATGACCGCCAGGAAGGAAGATGGCATCAAAGTCTTCGGCATTTACATCGCTGATTGGTGTTGTATCTTCTAAGTGTGGTTTTGTGTTTAAAATTTCTTGTGGTTCATTTTCGCTAACGCTGTTCGGGTCAACGGGAGCCTCTCCGCCAGAAGGACTTGCCACCGTCACTTCGTAACCGTGAAGCTTGAACTCGTTATATGCTTCGCCGAATTCCGATAACCAAATACCTGTTGGTGTATCTTCGGTAATTTCTGCATGATTGGTAACTACCATTAATACTTTCTTAGCCATTTAAAATTCCTCCTTGTCTAAAGTAGGGATTACTCATCAAATCCTAAAACGATTCATTTTTTAGAAACAAAAGATTTGTTTGCAGTGCACAGTAAATATACTTTTTAAAAGGTATGATCCTCTTAATTGTGCTGACATGAAAGGAATTTCCCGCAAAATAAAGGGAGTAAACATGTGTGTTCGTCCGTTGACAAAAGAGGGGTTCAGTCATACGATAAGTGTATATATGAATATATGTGCATATAAGGAAGGTGCCTATACATGGAGCAAAATCCAAATAAAAAAGAAGATCATACGGAAGAAGAGGAAGTGGAGCAGCTTGATGAGGAAACATTGTTTGTTGTTTCGCAAACATTCAAAGCGCTGTCCGATCCAACTAGAATCCGAATTTTACATCTCCTTTGTAAACAGGAGATGTCCGTCAATCAAATTGCTGAAACATTAGAACTTAGACAATCAACGGTATCTCACCAATTGCGATTTTTGAAAAACTTACGATTAGTTAAGTATCGAAGAGCAGGTACGACATTATACTATTCTAATGATGACGACCACGTCATGAATGTCTTACAGCAAACGATCAATCACGCTCTTCACCATTAAAGGGGAGTAGAATATGAAGGAATACAAACTTCAGGGATTGTCCTGTGCCAATTGTGCAGCAGAGATGGAAAGTGAAATAAAGAAGCTGGACCATGGGGAACAATCTCAACTAAAGTTCGGTTCGAGTAAACTGATGGTTAATGAAGATGTCGACCTTGAGCGAGTACGCCAAATTCTTAAGTCGGATGGAGCTTCTCTTGTGGAAGAGGAGGGTCATGAGCACACCCATGATCATTCCCATGGGCCGAATATGAAATTGCTCGTTATCCTGTCTGGAATGATTTTCGGTTTGACGTTTATCGTCGAAAGCATGGTCCCCTCGTTTGTGGTCATCGCTATGTACTTAATTGCCATGGGAATCAGCGGTTACCAAACGTTCTTGAAAGGGGCGAAAAACCTCATTCGCTTCAAATTCAATATCGATACACTGATGACGATTGCTTTGGTCGGAGCTATAGCCATAGGGGAATGGCGAGAAGCCACAATGGTTGCGATATTATTCGGTTTGAATGAATATTTAGAGGGATTAGGCATGGAAAAAGCCCGGAATTCTATGGAGAAACTATTGAAAGTCGCACCGAAGCAAGCAACCTTGCTCCGTGAGAATGGGACGGAAGTCGTTGTTTCTATAGAATCTCTACAAAAAGATGATGTGGTACTCGTGAAAGCAGGAGAAAAGATCCCATCTGATGGAATTGTGATCGAAGGATTCAGCTCGGTGAACGAAGCAGCGATCACAGGTGAATCGTTACCAGTAGAGAAAGCCCCGGGCGAAACGCTTTATGGCGGAAGTATTAATAATGAAGGGCTGATCAAAGTAAAGATTGCAAAAGCCTATCAAGACTCTTCGCTTGCGAAGATATTGCATCTTGTTGAAGAAGCTCAAGATCGGAAGACACCAACGGAGTTATTTATTAACCGTTTTGCCAAGTACTATACCCCGATTATCATGGTCATTTCGGGTCTCGTGATGGTGGCGCCGCCATTATTCACAAGTGCTTCCTGGGGAGCATCTTTTTACCAAGGTTTAGCCGTTCTAATTGTCGGGTGCCCTTGTGCGCTGATCCTATCTTCACCGATTGCGATCATCGCAGGGATCACTAGGAATGCACGTAATGGAATTCTTATTAAAGGCGGCGTTTTTCTCGAGCAGCTTGGTAAAATTGAAAGTATCGCTTTTGATAAAACCGGGACACTCACCAAAGGTGAACCAACCGTACAAGAAACGAAAGTCTATCACGACGATTTTTATAAAATTGCCGGTTCGATTGAAAAAAGCTCATCCCACCCGATTGCGAAAGCTGTCATGAAGGAAGTGGAAACAATTCAACAGGCCCTTGTCGAACCTACTGCAGTAAATGCTATTCCCGGAAAAGGAATACACGCTGAGATTGAAGACAGTATGTACTATATCGGGAGCGAACAGACCATCTCTCATTTAACGATCTCAGAAGGGCAAAGCCAAGATATCGAGGGACTCAAAGAAGAAGGATACACCCTTGTTATTGTATCCAGTGACGAAGAAGTGCTCGGAGTATTCGGAATTGCAGATGAAATAAGAGAAGAAAGTGCCACGCTGATCAAAGACCTTCATAAAGCCGGTATCCAAAAGACAATTATGCTGACTGGAGATCATGAAAAGACAGCAAGGAAAGTGGCAGAGAAGATTGGTGTCACCGATGTATATGCTGATCTCCTTCCAGATCAAAAAGTCGATCAGGTAAAAGCTTTGAGTCGGAGTAGGAAACTGGCCATGGTCGGAGACGGCATCAATGATGCTCCCGCCCTTGCGACTGCGGATCTGGGTGTTGCAATGGGCAAAGGGACCGACAGTGCGATTGAGACAGCGGATATTGTATTGATGCAGGATCACCTAGGCAAGCTGCCTAGTGCGGTCAAGATAGCCAAACAAGTGAACCGAGTGGTGAAATTAAATATTTCCCTTGCTTTAGGCTTGAAGCTTTTTGCCCTATTGTTGACAATCCCAGGCTGGTTGACGTTATGGGTAGCGATATTGTCTGATATGGGCGCGACAATCCTCGTAACCCTGATCAGTCTGACGGTTTTATGGCAAAAGCCGGGGGCTCAAACTGAAGCAATAAATGAAGAAGGGGAAGTGCAGCCTTCTGCATAAACAAAAAAGAGGGGTTCCTTTTATGGAACCTCTCTTTTCAATTTCTGGTAAATCGCATAAAACCCCCAAATAAATCCTGAATAGACAAATGTATATAGTGAAATCGATTTTACCTCAGGTCATCCTAAATATGGATGACCTGGGGTGGTTTTTTATGGTAATTGTATAGGTATTTGACCCGTTTTTATGGTGCGACCCGTTCCTAGGTTTCAATGTGCAAGAGAAACGGGAATAGGTACTTATACTATTTTGAATTCAAGAAAATTTTGGTTTCTTTACCGATAATCCCAGTTAGATATAGATACATACTTTTGCTTCATTCAGACGACCATAAAACTATACTAAGAGTGAGGAAACAGCTATGATGATTAACTTTAATGAATTCCAACATATGAATATAGAACACATCTTTGGTCCAAGCCATCAAGAAGTGGATAATCTAGCCTTTCATTCAAAACGTGTAGAACCGAAGTCTGCTTTTTTTAGTATCAAAGGAGAAACGTTTGATGGGGATTATTACATTGATGAGGCGATTGACCGAGGGGCTACGGTCATTATTGGGACTGACCCCTCTTTGTTTCAATATTTGAGCTACCGCAACCCCTACTGTACTTTTGTAGTGGTTAAAAATATTAGGAAAGCCATGGCTTCTTTTTCGAAGTTCTTTTATGATTCATCTGACGAAAACATCAAAACTATTGGTGTGACGGGTACGAACGGAAAGACCACGGTAGCGGCTTACGTTCGCTCGTTGCTTACGCTTTTAGGTTTGCCCACAGGTTCAATAGGGACGGCTGGGATTTGGTCTTCTGGGAGGAAATTGGAGTATAAAAAGAGCACACCAACGACTCCTGAATCGTTAGACCTTCATCAAATCTTCCGTGATTTTCATGAGATGAATGATGAGGCTGCTGTTATGGAAGTATCTTCAATCGCTCTTGATCAGCATCGTGTGGATGGGATTCACTTTGATGTAGCGATTCATACGAATTTCTCAGAAGAACATCTGGAATATCATAAAACAATCGATCATTATAAAGAATGTAAGATGAGATTGTTTAAACAAGCGAAAAACAAAGTTGTGAATATTGACGATAAGGGGATGGGCGAGGATTTACAAAAGAACTGTAAAGGACCCATGATCACTTATAGTATCGATTCAAATCCTGAGGCAGACTTGAATGCTGTGAACATCGAAGTGATGGAGGATGGTTCTTTTTTTGAGCTGATTTACGAAGGTAAGTCCTACAGCATGTATGTTCCTGTTTACGGGACGTACAACGTGGCTAACGTCCTGTCAGCGATTGGGACTGCGCTCCACCTCGGTTTCACCATCCAAGAGGTTATTGATGTTCTACCTGCTTTGCAGGGACCAGAAGGCCGTTTTCAGGTCATCCAAACTTCTAATAATCAAAAAGTGATTCTTGACTATGCCCATACACCAGTAGCTTTGAACCGGTTACTTGAAGAAGTAAAAAAACTTAATCACAATCGTTTGATTGTTATGATTGCTGGTATAGGCATTCGTGATTTTAATAAAATGCCTAAGATGGCTGCTGCGATTGAAGGAAAAGCGGACGAAGTGGTTGTCACTGTTGATCACCCAGGGTACCATGATCCCCAAATCATTGTTGATCAAGTACTAACCGGATTCCAACAACCATCAGCTCCAAATGTCCACACATCTTTGACTAGAAAAGAAGGGGTGTTGAAATCCCTTGAATTAGGACAAGAGAATGACATTATTTTGCTTACGAGCGGATGTATCAATAATGCACAAATTGTTCGAGGAGAGGAAATCCCTCATTCGGATGAAGAAATTATTGAGAACTATTTTCCGCCAGTCGTCCAATAAAAAATCAGAACAGGCTGAGAGCCTGTTCTGATTTTTTTGCCGTAAAATGGTGCTGCTGGTGCTCACGGCAGTTCCGCATTTCAAATTTGGATGTCTAGTTCCAAGGGTCAGCCCTTCGCGCCATAAGCAACCCCGCTCTGTGGCAAAGGCCGCCACGGCGCAGGTTTGCTTATGCGAGTCAG
>NZ_JRNX01000336.1 GCF_000786645.1 Halobacillus sp. BBL2006 | reverse complement strand
TGTTCCCTTCCCCGCCAATAGAATTAACTTTTACACCGTTATCGACTAAACTCCTGTAGGTTTTTTCTATGTCATCAGGAATAAAGTTATAGTATTTTGTTACACCGAAATAATTCTCTGGAAAATCCATGGGCTTGTGATTGGGTGTCCGCACAAGACAGATGACGGTCTGCGACTCCTCTGCCAGCTTCATTGTTACGGCTTCTTTTTCTACATGAAGCGGTTTACAGCCTAACTTCTCTTCATACCACTTGGCGGAATGAGAAGGGTTTTTAACAGGGATAAAAGCCCCTTCCATTCCTCTTAGCAATGACTTCGACATTTGTATAACCTCCCTATTCAACTTATTAATAACCTTCTATTTTTCTTCGTACAACCCTCTATAATTTTGTAATCTAAAAAAAGCCACATTCTTTGATTATGAATGCGGCTTTTCGTATTATTCAACTCTATCTTCTCGAACTCAAGTACTTAGGTGGGCGATCGATTATATATTTTCTATCTAGAATGCATTTGCTTCATTGACTTTTGCGTGCCATTCTTTTTGACGTTTCATCTGTAACAGATTGCGGTAAAAAGCCAGTCGGCTGACTTCATATACTACTAGGCTAACAATGGCCCCAACCACAAACAGGAGTGCTCCGAGGATTAATCCTACCCCTGTCAGGACAAACAACCCGAGCAAAGTCCCTTTATGGCCATTCATTAAGGAAAAGCTGTTTTTAATACTAGGGAAGATTCCTGCCTTAGGATCATCATACAAAATATACATCGCTTGAGAGATTCCTAAGTACAGCCAAATAATAAATGAGAATAGTAATAAGTAAACAAAGAAAACTCCACCCGTTTTTAAGGTAACACCGCCTACATAGGAAAACAGTGTCCCTATTCCCGCATAGATGGTCATCATACCGATCAGGTAAAGCAAAAAGTTCGTAATAAACAAGACAACGATCCCCTTCAAAAGGAGCAAAGGATTTCAAAAAGGATAAATGATAGCGTTCAAAAACCTTTTTCGCATCGTCTGTTGGGTAAGCGATATGTAATCAATCAGGATAAAGAAGAGAATGCTGTTTATCAGGGCTCCTAACAATAAGGATTGAAGCGTTTCAGAACTTGCCACAGCCATTGGACTCATTTGAATACTAATTGAACCCTGGATAGGCAACGTTTCTATGAAAAGCTTAATAAGGTAACATAAAATAACCATCCCTATAATTCTAAGCCAATTTCCATTTAGTCTGTCGAAAGCATCTTTCAATACTGTTTTCATCATGCCAACGATCTCCTTACACGTTTATAAACTCTGTCCCGCATTCTACGTCAACCTGTCATATCCTGCAACTCTCTGTAGGTAATCTTCATCACAACTTTACGACAAGCATCCCCCGTGAAACAATGATAATATCCCTTTTAATTGGAGGCGTTTTCCATGAACAAATGGATCTTTATCGCTTTGTTGATCGTCTCGATCGGTTACTTTACCATTAAGAGCTTTGGGCCAGATTATACAGGTGAAATCATCGATAAAAACCTTCAAGATAATGGCCGCCACCTGCTTGTTCGTGTAGAAAAAGCAAAAGGACAGGGAGATATCGATTCCCTCTGGCTAAAGAAAAATAAGGAGATAAATAATGATCAGCTTAAAATAGGGCAGCACATCAAGATTTGGACAGCTGATTTCTTAATTGAAACAAAACCGCCTATCGCATACCCTGAGAAGTTGGAAGCTATTAAAAAGTAAGCCAAGAGAGAATAAGCTACCAAGAAAAACCTCCTTCTTTTATGCTGACGAATGCATGGATATAGAAATAGAAAAGTCCCGTCTGCATCAGACGGGACTTTTCCATAACCATAAGTTAGACTTGATCACGTATTAAAATGTAACCTCTTGACCATAGTAAGCAGCCACAAAGAGTTTCTTCATTTCTTCCACGGATGTTTCACGAGGATTGGTTCCTGTACATGGATCTTCAACAGCGTTCTTCGCCATCGTATCTACATGTTCATTAAATAGCTCTTCAGAAACGCCGAATTCTTGAAGTGTATTCGGAACATCCATCTCACGATTCAATTCTCGGACCCACTCGATCAGGGAGTCAACAAGTTCTTTATCAGTTTGACCTGTGAGACCGATACGTCTCGCTAGTGCTGCATAGCGTTCTTCTACGACGCTTCGGTTGAATTGAATGACATAAGGAAGGTAAATCGCGTTAGCACAGCCATGCGGTACTTCAAATGTCGGACCACTTTTGTGAGCTAAGCTGTGAACGTTACCTAGTACTGCATTCGCAAAGGCCATTCCAGCCATTGCTTGTGCATAATGGACTTCTTCACGGCCATCCTTGTCACCCTTATAGGATGCTAGAAGGTTATTCTTCAAAATTTCAGCAGCCTCAATCGCCAGTGAATTCGTGAAAGTCGTACGCGGTTTGGCTACATAAGCTTCAATACTGTGAGTGACCGCATCCATTCCAGAATAAGCTGTCACACGTTTAGGCATAGACTCCACCATCACTGGATCGATAACTGCGAAATCGGGTGTCAGTTCGAAATCAGCGAGTGGATATTTGACGCCTGTTTCGGAATCTGTGATGACCGTTAAGTTCGAAATCTCTGATGCCGTTCCACTCGTCGTCGGAATCCCAATGAATTTGGCTTTAGAACGAAGGCGAGGCAGCTCGAATGGTTTTGTCGCATCTTCAAAGGATAAGTCTGGATGTTCATAGAACAACCATAAAGCTTTTGCAGCATCCATTGGTGAACCGCCACCAATGCCGATGATCCAATCCGGTTGAAAATCATTCAGAATATGCAAGTGATCATTCACTAGCTGGGTAGAAGGTTCTTCCTTCACCCCTTCAATCAGTTTAGTTTCTATATTTGCTTCAGATAGATTCTTTTCAATTTTTTCTAGATTGCCATTTTCTTTAACGGAACCTCCACCAATAACGAGCAAGGCTTTAGTTCCTTCAACTGATTTCAATATATCTAGAGCATTTTCTCCAAAATAAATATCACGTGGAATTGTAAATCGATTCATTGTATCTCCTCCAATTCATTATTACGGACACATTTGGAGATGTAGCCGAAATAGAAGATCCATAAACAAATGAATGCGTTTAACTGAGTAATTAGGTACAATTGTCACCGTTATTTTAATTCGTTAGAACTATTTTCCATCACGACCTTTTAAACTTTCATCTAATTTAGAATCCCTAAGACAATTCAACTTACGTGCAGTTATCTGGAAGACTTTATTCGGAGATAACTTGGGTTACTAGAAACTGAGTCTTCTGAAAAAGGGAGCTCTACAGTCACCGTCGATATCTATTGAGCCTGCAAGAACAAAAGCGTAAGCGCCTTACTTAGTTATTCAATGAATGTTCAAC
>NZ_JRNX01000335.1 GCF_000786645.1 Halobacillus sp. BBL2006 | reverse complement strand
TGTAACGAGGCAAGGAATTGGAGCCTGGATTCCAATTCAAGATCATGTCAGCTTTTCATTTGAATTAAAATAAAAAAACGATCATTCTTCTTCTTGAGAGGTATGACCGTTTAACTCAACGCGCTGTTCAGCCATGGCAATGTGATGTTCGTACATTGTTTCGGCAATGACCCGGCGCGTTTCTTTTGCCGCTGTCCAGTACACTAGGTCATAGACAAGTCCTGTGACTGTATATTGGTAGCCGCGGTAGTGGTCATTCAATGAAGTCATTCCATAGACTTGGAACGGTTCAATCGGGTCATCCTTTAAATCTTTTTTTAGGTAATCAGCTTTCTCATCGTTTAAACGGTTACAGGCCTCTTCAAGAGCCGCAAAGACTTTCTTAGGATCCTCTCTGAAATTCGTCGTCACTTTTTCAATGACCCGCATATGTTCAAAGTTGTAATTCTCAATCGTATTGATTTGGCCGTTACTTATCGTGAGAAGCTTGCCACTCCATTCTCGTATTTTTAAAAAACGAAGGCCAATATCTTCAACGGTTCCATGGAACGTGTTGTTTAGAGTAATAAAATCGCCTTTATGAAGCTGCTTTTCATATAGAAGGAACAAGCCTGCGAAGAAGTCTTTGATTAAGCTCTGGGCACCAAAACCTACGATAATTCCGATTACACCGGCTCCGGCGAGCAGCCTTCCAATTGAAGTGAACTCTGCTAATACGATAAAAATGAATCCAATAATGGCGGCATAACTGATGATTGAATTGAACATCGATTCTAATGTACGTTCACTGCGCTCTTCTATAAAGTCTGTTCTTTTAAAAAACGAGTGGATCGCTTTTCTTAAGACAATGACTGCGATAAATAAGATGATCGCACTGCTTATTATTTTTATTGTAGTACTATTTGTAATAACTTGGACGAAATCAATATCTGAAATGGAATCCATACTGGCTGCCTCCCGTCTATCTTTTGTATTATAGCATGTCCAACTGCTGTGAATCTTAGGATAGACACAAAGCCTTAGATGTACTATGATAACAATGGTTAACGATGATAGGAAAAAAGGAGTTTACATTTATGACACAACAAGATCGACTACAGGATCTAAAAACACGACTCTCGGACTTTATGATTCGTATTGAAGAATTGAATCCAGAAGAAACATCAGTAGAAGATATTGATCGTTTGATTTCAATGCTTGAGGAATTAGAGCGTAAAATGGACTGATTTGCTTCTTCTAGGGGAGGAGGATTCAGGTGGAAGGGATAATTTTTTATTTATCTCCCGTCATAGGCTTCGTGTTCATGCTTACTTTAATCATGGCTTTTGTAAGAATGGCTGGCGGCCATCCGGTACAGCAAAAACATAAACGGCTGCTTGTAGGCTCATTTGTAGTCATGATCGGCATGATTGTCTATGTCAGTATAATTTGACTCTCGCAATAGTTGAGGGTTGATTTTTTTGTAATCATACTTTATTATGGTAAATCGCTAATGCATAAAAATATTCAACAACACGAAAGGGGTATGCTATATGGCATGGGCAGTCGTTGTATCTGTCCTCGTGATGACGATTTTAAGTTTATTACGTGTGAATGTCATCATTGCCATTCTTGCTGCTGGATTAACAGCAGGATTGATGAACGGTGAGTCTCTAATGAGTTCACTGGATATACTAGTTAGTGGTATGGGAAATCAAGCAAGCGTGGCTTTAAGTTATATTTTATTAGGAGCTTTTGCTGTAGCGATCAGCTATTCAGGGATAACATCTCTGCTTGTCAGTTACTTGCTCCGTGTTTTAAAAAATAGAAGGACGATGATCGTATTCGTCATTGCTTTCGTTGCAAGCTTATCGCAAAATGTGATTCCGGTTCACATCGCATTTATTCCAATTCTAATTCCGCCTTTATTGAAATTATTTGATCAAATGAAATTAGATCGTCGTGCAGTAGCGTCGGCGTTAACGTTTGGACTAAAAGCACCGTATGTTATGATTCCGGTTGGTTTTGGTTTTATTTTCCATGAAACGATTCAAAAAGCCATGAAATCCAACGGAGTAGAATTGGGAATCGGTTCGATTGCTCAATCACTTCTCATTCCAGGCTCTGGGATGATTGTAGGTCTAATCATTGCCGTACTGATTTCTTATCGTAAACCTCGTGAGCCAAAAGCAAATACTCAGGAAAATGAGTTGGAAGAATCGCACTTCGGACTAACTCCAGAACGCTTTAATCGTAAGCACTTTTTCACGCTGATTGCAATCTTAGTTACCTTATTTATTCAGGCAATTTGGTCAAATTTGGTGCTTGCCGCTCTTGCAGGGATCATTTTAATGTTCGCTTTCCGAATTGTTCCTTATCGAAAAGGAGACAAAGTCGTCAATGACGGAATCGGAATGATGGGCTTCATTGCTTTCGTCATGCTTGTAGCAGCGGGGTATGCCAATGTTCTGACGGAAACAGAATCTGTAGCCGCCCTTGTAGAGATTAGTTCGGACTATTTAGGTAATAATCAAGCCTTTATCGCTTTTATTCTTCTTTTAGTTGGACTGGTTGTAACCATGGGAATTGGATCTTCTTTTGCTACCGTTCCAATTTTAGCTGCCTTGTTCGTACCGATTTGTGTCAGTGCGGGCTTCTCTCCGATGGCAATAGCTGCCCTGATTGGTACAGCCGGTGCGCTCGGTGATGCTGGTTCACCTGCCTCTGACAGTACGCTTGGACCGACATCAGGTTTAAATGCAGACGGCAGACACAATCACATTTGGGATACGTGTGTACCAACTTTCCTGCACTATAATATTCCGTTGTTCATTTTTGGTTGGGCAGCAGCGCTTATCTTATAAAAAGGCAAGTGGGGAATTTTCCCACTTGTCCTTTTTTTATATTCTGATCGTCTTCACGCATACTAAGAAAAAAGTGAGTGGTTTAAATGAGGAAAGCAATCATCGTAATCGTAATGGTTTGTGTGAGCCTGTTATCTCCGTCATTAACTCAGGCTGAAGGCTGGGGATATAAGAAAAGTAATGATGGGAAGGTGCCTGATGTCGGCCGTTATGGTCCCATGCTGGAAAAGCAAGATGGATTTTACGTGGATAATTCGGGGGAAAAGGTTATCTATTTAACGTTTGATAACGGATATGAACAAGGGTATACGGGTCAAGTTTTGGACGTTTTAAAGGAAAAAAATGTACCCGCAACCTTTTTTGTCACAGGTCACTATATCGAAAGTGCCCCAGAGTTGCTGAAACGAATGGCCAACGAAGGTCACTTGATCGGCAACCACTCATGGAGTCATCCCGACTTTACACAAGTATCAAAGCAGGAAATGAAAAAAGAATTAGACCGTGTCCAACAATCAGTGAAGCAAATTACGGGTCAAGACACCATGACATTCGTTCGCCCACCAAGGGGTACTTTTAATGATCAAACGTTAAGATGGGCCAAAGAGTTGGGCTACACACACGCTTTCTGGTCAGTCGCATTTAAGGACTGGGAAACGAATAATCAAAAAGGCTGGGAGTACGCTTATCGTAGTGTATTGGATCAGATCCATCCGGGAGCTGTCGTATTGCTTCACTCTGTTTCTAAAGATAACGCAGAAGCCTTGGATCAGATGATCGACGAGTTAAGAAAAAGAGGCTACCACTTTGGAAGCTTAAACGATTTAATGGTGAAAAAGCTGCTTCCATATCCCATATGGAGTTTATAAGGAAAGGAGATCGCTCTTCCCGGCGGTCTCTTTTTTTTGAGGAAACGTTTTCTATAGAAGGAAACCGGACTAAGATAAGCGAATTCTAAAAAGAATTGTAAATTTTCTAGGAAATTTTTGTACGTTTGAAGCTGATGAAATCAGGTTACCAGCAGATGTAGGCAGAGAGTTTGGATTTTTAGTTATGCAAAAAGCTGTTTAATATAGAATTAACAAAGAAGCAAAAAAGAAGGAGGATTTTGGGTTTGTGGAGAGAAACTTATAAAGCGAAAAGCTTTTACGATTTTGATTATACACTTTTACGTTGGCAGTTTGATCCATTAAGTCATTTAGATCGAAAAGAAAGATGGGTCGACGTTCCAGTCAAGTTGGGGGATGAACATCATGTTGTTCGCGTCCAAGGATATGGTACGACAGCCGATCCTTCATTTGAAGTAATAGGGGATAGTGGGGAAGCTAAGGAGCAGTTGCTTACTCATATTGAAGGTCTTTTTCAATGGGATAAAGATTTAGAAAAAGTCCACGAACATTTTCTAACAACGAATTTGGAGCATCTGTTTCTTGCCCACCCCGGAACCCCCATTGTTAAAGACTTCCATTTGTTTGACTGTCTGATGAAAGTGATTATCCATCAACAACTGAACATGAAGTTTGCCCATACGTTGAGTACAAGATTTGTCCATCAGTTTGGTAAAGAGAAGGATGGCGTATGGTTTTACCCTAATGCGTACGAGGTGGCTCAAATTCCTTATGAAGCGTTACGAGAGCTTCAGTTCAGTCAACGTAAAGCGGAATATGTAGTGGACACTTCCAGGATGATTGTCGATGGAGAACTGGATTTGGAAGATCTAGCGAAGCAAACCGATGAGGAAGTCATGAAAAAACTGACAAAAGTCCGCGGCATCGGGCCATGGACAGCCGAAAATTGGTTAATGTTCGGTGTTGGCCGAGAAGATTTATTGCCGAAAGCAGATATTGGAATTCAAAATGCTTTGAAGTTCTATTTTCAGTTGAAAGACAAGCCTGATAAGGGGCAGATGACTGATTGGAGTCAGAATTGGGAGCCTTATCGGAGTTATGCATCACTCACACTTTGGCGAAGCATAGAAGGATAATAGTATAAAAAGTGTCATATTATTTATATTGAACTCGTATGATGTAGAAATGAATAAATAATAAATTTACCAATAAATTGTTTGAAAATATTCAAAATTATTCATTATTACGTTATAATAAAACACGTACTGGAAAATATTGAACGGTAAAGGAAAGAGGTCATAATATTGGTGATAAGAGAGAGGTATTCTGACCAAGTTCATAGCGGGGAAATCTTAGATGTTCTAAGTATGAATGGTACGCCAGCATGCTTGCTTGATTTGCGTATGCAAAGAGTAACGTTGAATCAGGAGATGCAAGGGACACTTCGACTTGACGATATTGATCTGTCATTTTCGACATGGATTCAAACATTCAATCTTACATCCCAAAGTGCTTTGCAACAAGTATTGCATCGCCTATTGACAGAGGGGTTGCGTGAAACATCAGCTCAACTTACTGACCAGAATAACTTCCGAAAGTATCACTGTAAATTGGTGCATTTAACAAATGGACAAATCGCCTTTTCGCTCAAGCAGCAAGAAGAAACCAATTCAGGTCATAAAAGAAGCAATAACTTTACCAATATCATAGATAAAACCGGACAACTGCATTCTTATTCTTTTCGCAGACCGATAGACAAGGAAGTAAAGCAGCAGCCCCTCTATCTTGCGAATGCCAAAGGTGCCCAGCTAAGACATCGTATGTCAGACATTATAGACAAGTTCCCACATGGCTTGGCGATCATTAACCAGGAGTGGGAAGTGACGTATGCAAACGCTATGATGCAAGAGATTACAGGTATCGATTATGTAAATGCCTATGAAAAACGGTTATGGGATATATTCCCTATCGATGAATACTACAACTTCTTCCAAAACTATTTGCGGGCAATGGAGAACAAGGAAACAGTAGAATTCGAAGGCTTTATTAAGGAGACTGATTCAGTCGTCCACGTGACCGTTTATCCAACCGATCTTGGAGTCACTGTTTTTCTCCAAGACGTTACCCAATACAAAAAACACCTTCAGGCATTGAAAGATTCAGAAGAGCGTTTTGCTATCCTTGCTAATAATATAAAAGATGTATTTTGGATTGCAGAGCCTCATTTTGAAGAATTTCATTATATCAGCCCCTCTTTCCAGAATATGTTTGGAATTTCTCGGAGAGATGCATTCTCCAATCCTGATGAACTGCAGAAGATTATTCATGAAGATGATAGGGAAAAAGTTAGAGTCTCTTTATCCTTGATGAAGAAACAACGACATCAAGTAGAGTATCGAATCAAAGGTGTACAAGGAGAACAGAAATGGATAAGGACAAGAGGATTTCCTGTTGAGACTGATGGAGTCTTGTATATTTTAGGCATTCATGAGGACATCACTGAATGCAGAGAGATGAATAGATTGAAGGAAAAATCCCAACAGCTCTCTACCATTACTCAGATGTCTGCGGGAATAGCCCACGAGATCAAAAATCCATTAACAGCCATCAAAGGATTCCTGCAAATTGGCGCGGCTAATCCAGAATTAAGGGATAACTATCAGGAGATTATTCTTGATGAAGTGAATCGTATTGAAGCGATTGTACAAGACTTCATGATGCTTTCAAAACCTAAGTCTTCGATTCAGATGGAAGAGGTCGAAGCAGAAGAGGTTCTCTCTTACGTCCTCAGACTTCTCGAGCCAGAAGCTAGAGAGAAGAATGTTCGACTAGAAAGTGAGAAAATGCATCTGGAAGAAACAGTTTTGACAGAGCCTAAGCGGCTGAATCAAATTTTAATCAATTTAGTGAAAAATGCGATTGATGCGGTCGACGAAGGCGGTAAAGTCATTGTCCATTCCGAAGTACTGAGAAATGAGCTAACGCTTTCCGTTAGTGATAATGGTCCTGGTTTATCAGCTTAGGAACTTGCCAAAATCGGTGAGCCATTCTTTACAACAAAAGAAAAAGGAACTGGTTTAGGCGTTATGGTAACGAAAAAAATTGTTGCAGATTTGAACGGTACAATTTCCTATAAGAGTAAAAAAGGGGAAGGGACTACAGTCACAGTAAAATTACCCCGACAGCCTTAAAAAATAATAGATCTCAAACCTAGCCATTGCTTATTAAGCAGTGGCTTTTATTTTTCACTTCTACCCATTTAGACCTAGGAAAGCTAACGATTTTGAAGAGGATATATATAGACGAGATACTTCTATTATCGACAAATTTCAATAAAAGTTTAAACATTTTTTTAGAGTACTTCGGTTTATATAAATAATCTATTTAATTCTTATGGTTTACCTTTATTATTAGGCAAAAGCTCTCGATAGTTGAAGACTCAGTTTCGAGATATCTGGTTCCGTTACTGGATTAGGACTCGGGTTGGCGGGGAAACAACTCGTCCAGCTCCACGCCCAGACACTCGTGTCATAAGCAGAAAATCAACAGAATGAAATAGCCCATTCCTTTTGATTTTCTGCTT
>NZ_JRNX01000334.1 GCF_000786645.1 Halobacillus sp. BBL2006 | reverse complement strand
AATTTAGGGCTCAAGTCGAAATCCAGCACATCATTTAGCTCATTCCTGGAAAATAAATCTTTAATCGGGGCAAGCATTTCTTCTGTCAGACGCATTTTTCCCTGGCTTGGAATATTGAAATAGGTCGAAGCGTTAAAAATATTATAACCTAACAACGATCCATCCTTACGATCCGTGATTTTTACAACATCACCGTATTGCTCGTGCTTGATCGTGTTTCGGTCGCCTTCCTTGATCGGGATGATCAGTACATCACCAATTCCTTTTTGATTGTAAAACACATCCATATCCTAATCTTCCTTTCGGTTCTGTTTCGGTTTTTTCTGGGCAAGAATGAAAATAGGTTCCAGCTGCTTGTCTTCGTACAAGAAGGAGAGGGAAGTAATTGGAACTGTTCCTTCAGCGAAAAACTTCATAGCCATTTGAGCGATGATATCATACCCTTCTGGGTTTTGGACATCTGCAAAAATGATAACGTCCTGATGAGGTATACTGATGGCGAGTTCCCCTTTACATTCCGCTTTCAATTCTTCCAGTAACACTTCATTCAATATTCGGCTGGCATCATAACCATCTTGTGTAGAATGGAAGTAGAAGTCGTTTCCATATACGGTATCTTTCTTCATTTCTACTGGTAAAGAGCGGACATTAAAACTAGCCACTTCTTTCATTCGATCTTTCGTCCAGTTCTCTTTTTCGAGCATGGACTCATCAATCAATTGATATGATTTGCCAAGATCCAAGGCATAGTAAACCCTTGTCTCAGCTGTATGCTCAGTAAAAACAAGCTTTTTTCCGCTTTCCGTTTCTGTCGGAAAAGATGCTGCTCGGATTACAGGAAAGATCTTTTCCTCTTTTCCAGTCAGATGGTGGGTTTCATCCATGACCCTTAAAGCTTCCTGCACATGATCTTCTAATTCATCCAATGCTTCCTCTCCGCGTGATTCGTATTTTGAAATCACATTCGGAAGGGTAATGGTAATTCCTTTCCCTGATTCACGCCATTCAATCCGGAATGTATCTTTATCACGATTAAAGAATGTTTTCCATTGATCGTTTTGCAGACGCTCTTCTAATTTCTTTTTCATCTTAATACTTGTCATCTTCATTCTTTTTCCTCCTTTAATTATGGAAGAAATGGACTTGGAGTTTAAACATCATTCTGCCGTTACCTCATCCTATTATACACATCATTAGCCGCTGAAAAAAGTAAACAAGCTGTGCGAGGGCACAGCTTGTTTATTTACTTGCTTGAAGTAAGAATTCTTCAATTTCTTCTTTCGATTTTCTGTCTTTACTTACGAACCTGCCGACTTCTTCCCCTTCTTTAAAAGCAATGAAGCTAGGTATACCGAAGACGTCGTTCTCTGCACAAATGTGTATGAACTGATCTCTATTTACATACACGAATGACCATTCATTGAATTCCTCTTCCAATTCTGGAATGATCGGTTCGATAATCCTGCAATCTGGACACCAATCAGCTGAGAAAAGCAGAACAACAGATTGGTTTTCAATTAATTCTTTCAAGTGTCTATCAGACTCAAGCGTAATCATTATATCTACCTCCACCATTATTCTAGCATAGGTTTATTCATATTCAATTTTCATGTCTCCAGGCTGGATCCAGCCTTTCTTTCTAAACCAAATCGCTAGAAGAGCACTGATCAGAGCTGGAGCTAAAAAATGGAGGATAAAGATCGCACCAGCAATTTCCCAGGAAAACCCCATCGACTCAAAGGTCATGATTTGACCAACCAAACCGCTTGTCCCCATTCCTGCCCCTGCTGCATTGTTTTCTAAGGACAGCCAGACCGTTGCGACAGGAGCCAGGATGGCACCCGCAATCGTTGGTGGAAGGATGATTATCGGCTTCTTCACAACATTGCCAATTTGAAGCATAGAAGTTCCGATGCCTTGAGCGATGAATCCCCCAAATCCATTGTCCCTATAGCTGATGGTCGCAAAACCAATCATTTGAGCAGCACAGCCTACCGTAGCAGCCGCAGCTGCAACCCCATCTAAAGATAGCATAAGAGCAATAGCTAGACTGGAAATAGGAGCGGTCAAAGCCAACCCCATCAAAACCGCCACGAGGACTCCCATAATTAAGGGCTGTTGAAGGGTTGCCCAATTAATGACTTCTCCAAATTTAGTCATAAAACTCCCGATGGGCGGTCCAATCAATGAACCAACTAAAAAACCTACGGTTATTGTTGCAAACGGTGTAAGAATAATGTCTATTTTCGTTTCTTTACTAACAATTTTCCCAAATTCTGTAGCTGCTAATGCTGCAATATAGCTTCCCGCAGGACCTCCAAGTTCAGCGCCTAGAGCTCCACTAAACAAAGCAGCGAATATGACCAGGGGTGGAGCTTTTAAACCAAAAGCAATCGCAGCTCCTATTGCGCCTCCCCAAATTTTTGTATCCATCGCAAACGTACCCATCTCAATCAAGGACTGAGAGACGATCCCCAAATTTGTTTGCTCTCCAATTGTTTTCATGATTAATCCCATGATTAAAGATGAGAACAAACCAAGAGCCATATAGCTAAGAGCTGTAATTAAATAAGAATGAATAGAGATGCGAACACCTTTTCGCTCTAAAAACTGCTTCATCATTGTCCCCCTTTTACCGATAATAATAATATACTTTAATTTAACATGTGTAAATACACTTCAGGTTGATTTTGCTCACCTATTCAACCTTAACTTCACATAAGTCTTAATAACCATTGTTTTGATAGATATAAAGTTCTATAATTGTTGAATAAATAGAGAAATTTCCGAATTTTTAAAGGAGTGTCTATATGAAATCAATCAGAAGTCGCGTGAGAATTATCCTAGTATTATCATTAGTAGGTTTGTGCGTTCTAATCAGTTTTTCTACATATTTTATAAACAAACAATCAAATATGGCGGATAAGAGTCGGTTTATCCAAGAGGCTTTAGCAGATAGTGAGGATATTAAGTATCTGATGACAGCTACTTCAGTTGAGCAGCAGGCATTTTTCAATAATCCCGGTAAAAAACAGGCGGAAGCAATAAAAAATTCGATTAAACGAGTCCAAAATTCTTCTTCCAGCTATGCTGAAAAATACTCAAAATATCCAGCTATTGCTAATGAATTTTCTGCAATTAAAAAGAGTGCAGATCAGTACATAAAAGAACTGGATCCACTAGTTAACATGTTCAAATTAGTCGGTTTTTCTAATAACGAAGGCATGTACAAATTCATTGATAACTCTTACCAGGACTTTACAAATTTTGTCGATAGCGTTGCCAGCCCTGCACTACGAAATGAGTTACTTCAGCTCAAAATAGCTGAGCAATCCTTTTTGAATAATCCTACTGATGAAACGTTCGGCACTTTTCAGTCAACGACTGACCAATTTAAGAGCACTGCTGAATCGGTGAACTTAACCAGTGAACAAGCTGCCACTTTAAACAGAAATCTTTTAAAATATGAGCAAACGTTAAACTCTATGAATAGTACATATAATCAGGCTGCCGACATCCGTTCTTCGTTTGAACACATTGGCTCGAATGTTGTCAATCAAGTGAATCAAGTAATCGAATCCGCAGAAGAAATCAACTCCACTATTACAACCGAGCAGCAAGAATTGAAAAGGTTTACGTTTGTTTTTCTCTCTGTCATTAGTTCTATCCTTCTCATAATTACATTTGTGACTGGTTATTTGCTTATTCGCTCCATCACAAAATCAATTCGTACACTCAAAGAAAGTGCAGGTATTATTGGAGAAGGAAATCTATCTCACCGGATTACACTAGACTCTAAAGATGAAATGTCTGAATTAGGTGCACAGTTCAATCAAATGGCTGTGAAAATGGAGCAATCGGTAAAAAAAGTTTTACAAGCGACAGGTGTGTTGAATACATCTTCTGAACAGCTTGCTTCTGTATCGGAACAGACAACAACTCAAGCCCAAGAAGTAAATGATGCGATTAATCATTTAGCTACAGGTTCTCAACAGCAAGCAGAGAAGATTGAGGAGAGTGCGAGATCAATGGAACAAGTTTCTGAAGCTATCCAACACACAAAATCTGCTACTCGTGATATAGAGGCAAGATTAAGAGATGCTGAACTTGAAGGAAAATCAGGACTTAAAACAATAGCTGATCTTGAACAAACGTCAAATTCATTTATAGACCTTGCTTCCCACATGTCTACAGAAGTAAACAGCGCTTCAAACCAATCTCAGCAAGTTCATAAGATTGTTGCTACTATTGAAGACATTGCCGATAGTACAAATCTATTGGCTTTGAACGCCGCCATTGAGTCTGCGAGAGCTGGTGAAGCTGGAAAAGGTTTCGCAGTCGTTGCCGATGAGGTAAGGAAACTGGCTGAACGCTCTAAACAGGAAGCACGAAGCATTCAAGAATTGGTCGTGAGTATGACCGCACAAATGTCTACTCTTTCGGAAGAAGCAGGAAAATTCGACCACTATCAAACGTCTCAGAACGAGGCGGTCAATCAAACGAAGGACGCCTTCCACCGAATATCTAATCATGTGCAAGACATGAATGTTCAAATTCTCCAAGTGAAAAATGCTGTAAACGGAGTTGAACAAGTAAATGAGGATGTGAAACAAAAATTGCAAGATATTAGCGTTATTTCAGAAGAAGCCGTAGCAACTGCTGAAGAAGTTGCGGCGTCGAGCGAAAACCAGGTGTTGTCTATTGAACAAGTCAATCATTCTGCAAACGATCTTCAAGGATTATCTCAGGAACTTTCTGCTGAAGTGAGTCAATTCACTATACAGGAAAACCAAGCAGAGACGTTTGAAGAATGGGATGATTCTCATAGTAGTGATGAAAGAACAGCTATTCAAGAACAAGATGAATTGCTTTCTTCCCTAAATGATCGTAATGAAGGACGAAACGAACAGGACCTCTATTATAACGACCGGAAATCGTCCTGATGAAATCCCCTTCACCAAAATCGTGTGGAGGGGTTTTCATTCCATAAGTTTCCTTGCTGGACAGAGTACTTCTCCTGTTACATACTTACAATAGATCTATTTTGAGGAGGTAGTGGTATGGAATTAACGGTTTATTTGGCTGGTCAAATTCATGATGACTGGCGTGAACAACTAAAAAGTAAAGCCAACCAACGAGACTTACCTATTCATTTCGTAGGTCCACAGGAAAATCACGCACGCTCAGACGATATCGGGGAAGATATCATGGGCAAGCAGCCTGACAAAGTGTACCGGGATGACGCTGCATCAAGCGTGAATAACTTCAGAACTCAAGTTCTTCTCCAAAAGGCGGATGCTGTGATTGCTTTATTCGGAGAGCAATATAAACAGTGGAATACAGCGATGGATGCCAGTGCTGCCATTCAACTTCGTAAACCATTAATTCTCGTTAGGCCGGAGTCACTTGTCCATCCACTAAAAGAATTATCCAATCAAGCGAATGTTACCGTAGAAACGATTGAACAGGCTTTAGATGTTCTCAGCTATATCTATGAATAATAAAAAAAAGGTGTATCCACGGAATGGATACACCTTTTTTTATTGATAGAATTCCCACTGACCTTTTAGTAACTTTACAACGTGTCTGAACATCTCTTCACGTTCAATGGCACCGTTTGTAAAAATACCGATAGCCCCTTCATTCTTTCGTACATCGTTTTTATTTGCATAGTCATCCATGACATCTCCGAGTTCTCTTCCTTTTTCCAGCTCTTTCTTAATTTCATCTGGTAAAGGAATACGGGCTCCGCTTGCCGTGAAGACATTCTCTTTATTATCAACCAGGGCACCCCAATTACATAAGTAAAGGTCATCCTCAATCTCCATCACGCCACCCTCTAAGCCTATCCCAAAATTTCCTTTATTCATGGCGGCACATTCGCGCGCTCGATTGATCGCCCCTTCTAATGTTTCCTCATCTGAAAACGGCTGAGCAGCGACCTTGGATTCTACATCCATACCCACCACTTCATCTTCAGAAAAAACTTGTTTGACTGAATCAATTTTTGCAGGATTTTGTGACCCGACGTAAATTTTCACCATTTGATGCACCTTTCTCTTTTGCCATTCTTTATTTGACTATCATAGCATAAAGTCACGTATGCCATCATTAGCATTACGTGACTTTTTTAAATGCTATACGTTCTTCTTAATCAAATCAACCGTGTTTTGATCTGTCGTCTTCACTAGATGAACTAGAAGCTCTTTTGCAGCAGCATAGTCATCCACATGAATGATTGAGGAAGAAGTATGGATATAGCGAGAGCAGATTCCTACAACTGCAGATGGTACCCCATTATTGGAAATGTGCACTCTTCCGGCATCTGTACCACCTTGAGAGATGAAGTATTGGTATGGAATATTATGCGTCTCCGCCGTATCCAAAATGAAGTCGCGTATTCCACGATGCGTTACCATCGATTTATCAAGAATACGCAATAGAGCCCCTTTACCAAGCTGCCCGAATTCTTTCTTATCCCCACTCATATCGTTTGCTGGAGAGGCATCCAACGCATAAAAGATATCAGGATCAATCATGTTTGCAGCTACCTGTGCCCCGCGTAGACCGACTTCTTCTTGTACGGTTGCACCTGAATAGAGTTTATTCGGCAGCTTAGTGTCCTGAAGTTCTTTAAGAAGCTCAATAGAAAGACCACAGCCGTAACGGTTGTCCCAGGCTTTCGCCAATACTTTCTTATCATTGGCCATAGGTGTAAACGGACAGATTGGAACAATGGGCTGGCCTGGCTTGATTCCAATTGACTCAGCATCCTCTCGATCATCGGCGCCGATATCAATCAGCATATTTTTTATTTCCATTGGTTTCTTTCTTTGTTCAGGTGTTAAATTATGAGGTGGAATTGAGCCGATAACCCCCACCACTGGACCACGGTCAGTAATGACTTGGACACGCTGAGCCAGTAAAACTTGATTCCACCAGCCCCCTAGCGTTTGGAAACGAAGCATTCCATTGTCAGTAATTTTAGTCACCATGAATCCAACTTCATCCATATGACCGGCTACCATTACGGTTGGCCCTTTCCCATCGCGAAGTCCGAATACTCCGCCAAGACGATCTTGGACGATTTCATCTGAATACTTTTCTAACTCTTGTCTCATGAATTTCCTTACCAGATGTTCATTACCAGGAGCACCCGGTAATTCAGTTAACGTCTTAAAAAGCTCTCTAGTCTCAACATTCATCGTATGTACATCTCCTTCTTATACGTCTGCTTCTATTTTAACGGAACTTTGAAAACGTTTCTACAAATCCGCAAGAGATATGTTTTGATTTTCTTTTAACGGGAATTTTTAGTATACTGAAGATTAGAAATAAGTTGTGAGGTGATTGGTTGATGAATTGGAAAAAAGTCGCAATAGCTGCTGGTGTAGGAGCACTGGCCGGCTATGTTGTAAAAGAGCAATTAGGCAGCAATCAAAGCGTAACGCCTGAGAAAGCATTAAAGATTGCTAAAGAGGCGTTCAAGAAACAGGGACCGATCAGCGGTTCATGGATTTACATGAAACCTGAAGAATTGAATAAAAATGGCATTAACTACGATGTTTACCGTGGTGGAATTTCCAAGAATCAAGACGGTGAAACTTCTCAATTTGAATTTTATATTGATACGGAAACAGGCACCATCGTTGATGTCGCTGAAACAACTGCTTAACGATTATAAGAGAGCCCTTGCATCTGATTGCGAGGGCTCTTATTTTGCATTTAATCCTCATATGGATAAGCATGTCTCTTCACTTGGTCGATGACTTCACCATTCTCATCAAACTTTAAAGCCCGGTAATGGGCATCATGATAAAAGACATACCATGCTTGTCTCTCGTAGCCAAAGCCCATCCATTTCTGCTTTTCGTGAACGGAGGTCACAGGATAATCATCATAGGCCAATGCCCAAAGTACATTCTGATGGGCATGAGTCGGCATAATATCTGCCATGTGTATAAACGTATCTTCGCCATCTTCAAAGAGGATGATCGAATGACCGTTACTATGGCCGCTCGTATGAATCATTTTCAACCCAGGTAAGATTTCAATGGATGTGTCGTAAGTATGTACATGTTCGATCACTGGTTTCCAATTTTCTTCCCAGTAAGTGTTCTTCGATCTCATATTAGGGTTTCGCATCTCATCCCACTCAGTCTTGCTCGTATAAATGGTTGCATGAGGAAATGCAGGGACAAGTTCCTCCCCCTCCCACATCGTCAGCCCACACGCATGGTCGAAATGCAGATGTGTCATGAGGACAAAATCAATATCACCCCTTGTCAAACCAAGTTCCTTTAAAGACTCCTCGATGCTCGACTCTTCCTTTACTCCAAAGTTCCGTCTCTGTTTGTCTGTCAATTTATGATTGCCCATACCTGAGTCAACAACCATCCGCTTTCCATCAACCTCTATTAAAATCGGGTCCGTCCTAAGCTCGATTTGATTCTTATCATTGACCGGATACTTTTTACACCACAACGGCTTCGGTACGACACCAAACATCGCTCCTCCATCCATATGAGTGACACCACCGTTCAGCCATGTGAGCTTAGCACGTCCAACCTGCATCGATTCCATATCAACATCCCCTTCTATACAAATATAGCTCTAGTCTACCATAATGACTAGAGCCGATGTAAACGGTATCATGTTTTAAAACGTACTCGACAACGATAGATGGGCTGTCCTTTTTCTGAGAACTTCTCTTCATACTCTGTAGGTACATTTAAAGGGTCCTCGTCCGCATGCAAGTCGACGGAAACATCTTCTAAGACCATGCCATACTGAGAAAAGCTGATAAGTGAATATTCAAATAACCCTTTGTTATCCGTTTTAAGCGTAATTTCTCCGCCAGGTACAAGGACATCTTCATATTGGTCCAAAAACGTATGGAATGTCAGTCTTCTTTTCTCATGCTTATT